>CACZOH010000111.1 GCA_902782785.1 uncultured Ruminococcus sp.
ACGTTCAGCTTTTTGCCTCCGAGATACTGCGAAAGCCAGCCCGTGTGTATGAGCAGGGACACGGTATCGCCTTGGCACAGAAGCGTTACGGGGACCTTGTGACGGTCGACGCTGCTGCCCGGAAATTCCGAAAACGTGTATTTGCTCATACTCTGTTTGTTCAGCTCCTCGAGCGATACGCCGTTTATCAGGATATTCGCTTCGACCGACGGGAAATCCGCGGGTCTTGAATGGAAGTGATATTCTATGCCCTCAAATATGTCCTTTGTATAAGACAGAAAGACGTACGTATAATTTGAGCCCGTCCCGCCCGATATGCGGTGCGTCACGTTCAGGTCATCCGTTATATCCGCTTCGTCAATTATAACGCCGAACCCGAGAGAGCCGCCGTCTGTGAATTTTACCGTGCCGTCAAATTCTCCTTTGCCGACGGTACCGAGCGCCTGTTCCGGAAGCGTTATCTTCTTTCCAGTCTGCTCAAACGGTATCGGTACGCCGTTGATCTCGACGGACGACGCCTCCGCTTCTTCAAGCATGGTCAACGTCAGACCGCCGCCCTTAGCCGTCGAATATCGGAAATCTCTTTTCTGAAGCTCGTATACCGGCTTTTCCTCAAAGCTGTTTTCGTCAAGCCCGAGCATTATCGCTTTTATGCTGAAGATCTCCTTTTTTGACAGCCCTATGGAATACAGATAATTTTCCGTTTTCTGACTCAGCGTATCTCCGTTGTATCTTTCAAGACCGTTCAGAACGGGCATAAGTCTGACCTTTGATCTCTCTCCCGCTTTTGAAAACGACGTGATCTCAAAATCCTGTATGATCTCCTCTTTTTTGACTCCTAGAAGCGCTAAAAGTATGGCCGCCACGGTGCCCGTTCTGTCCGCTCCCGCGGCGCAGTGGAAGTATACGGGATAATTCTTCTCATCCGCGAATACAAGGAAGACTTTTTTATAAAGTCCCGCCTGTTCTTTATAAAACGCCGCCTGGAAATTGACTATCGGCACCTGGATATAGTTTTCCGCACTCTGAAGCGCGGGTGTCGTCCTGCCGCAGTTTTCACTCGTACCGCGCAGATCGAGCTCCGTTTTTATTCCGACCTCGTCGTTGAAGTACTTTTTGCCGACGCTCGTGAGCGTGCTCTTGTCCGCGTTGACGCAGTCGTCGAGCGCGGAGCCGCGGAACACCTTGTCCTGAAGAACGGTCAGACCCTCTTCGGTAACGTAGCCGCCGAGATCGCGCACGTTGCCGTAATGTCCGCCGACGTTCATTATCCTCGGACCCGTCGACGTCGTTTCAAACGATACCGTATCGGACGTCTCCGTATTTTCTCCCTTTGCAGTCACGCGAACGTAATATTTCGCCGATTTGTAAAGATTGGTCAGCTTTCTCTTTTCGGTTGCGGCGGAAAGCGTTACGGATGTACTGTCGGAGAGATCCTCGTTAAGAGAATATTCAAATATATAAGACGATATTTCGTCCTCCCCGTCGTATTCCCATTCTATCGTTATATCCTCATGCTGATCGTTGTTCTTTTTCATAAAATCGACGACGTCGGCGTCCGGTCCCGCCTCAAGATAAGCGCGTACGTTTTTTATGTACGGATATACGACCGGATCGACCGGCTTGATCTTTACACCGCCGTGAGATCCGGGAGCTTTTTCGGTTTCCGTCCCGGGCTCCGTCAAAGCCTCCGTTACCGTTCCGGCAGTTTCCCCGGTCTCCGGTCCGTCAGCGGTTTCCGTTTGCGTCTGCACGGTAGTGCAGGCGGTCGCGCATAAAACAGATAATATCAAAAGCATACAGATTACGCGCGTTATGATACGTTTTTCTTGTATGATCGTTTTCATATCCTTCTCCGACGCTTTATTTGTTGATATTATACACCATATCCGTCAAAAAGTAAAGACCATTTTTTAAACTTATAAAAAGCTATTGACTAAAATGCGTTTTTGTGATATATTTATGATATGTGATATGATTAGTATTATTGTGCGATCCCGCGGATCATTGAGGAAATTAAGGTTATGGATTTTAAATACGGACGTAAAAGGATATTTATAATAATATGCTCGCTTTTCGTTTGCGCGGCGATGCTTTTCGGATACGGCTGCGACGGAAATAACGGCGACACTACCGCTGAAACGGATACGAAATCAGTCACGGAAACGGAAGCCGCCGATACGGAGACCGAAACGCCGGAGCCGGATCTTGATCTGAAAGAATACGGCGCTCTTGTCATATCGAAGGTCTACGGCAACGGCGGAAGCAGTACGGCCGCCTGCGAGCACAGCTTTATCGAGCTTTACAACACCGGTTCTTCCCCGCTCGGGCTCGGACGCCTGGCGCTTTACTACAGGACCGGCAAAAAAAGCGAATACATCCGCTTCCGTCTTCCGGACGTTTCACTTGACGGCGGCAAAAGCTATCTGATACGCTGCGCATCCGTCTCGGACAGAACGTCAAAATACGATACGTCGTACGAGGTCATTAAAATAACGGATCACGACGCGGAATGGGACGTGATGCTGAACAACAAGGATATAAAGCTTATCCTTGCGCCGGCGGGCAGAAAGCCCGACAAATCGGCGGCGCCCGAAACGATACCCGGGATGATCTCATATTTTGTCGCGACGGACGAATACGTTTTCGATACGGGTTACGTCTCCGATTACTCTAAAAACAAGATCGCGGTAAGGACCGCACTCAAGCGCGACAGCGGATATTATCTGCAGAATCTGACTAAAGCCACTACCGAAAAGCTTTTGCAGATCGCGCCTGAAACGTCGGACGGAAAACGTGCAAAGATCACGGACGGCAAACTCGACGAGGTGCGTTTTTCATACGCCGCGGGATTTTACACGGAGCCGCTTTCGCTTGAGCTGTCCGCTCCCGAGGGCTACGGTACGATATATTTTACAATAGACGGCTCGGACCCGGTCACATCGAAAACAAGGCACGAATACAGCGGAGCCGTCAATCTTAAGGACACGACGAAAACGAATTTCGGGCGCACGTACGTACAGGGACTGAAATTCGTGAGAAATATCGGCTCCAACAGCTCGACGATGATAGGCGTGCACGTCATAAAGGCCTGCGCGTTCAACGGTGAAAAATACACGGGAGTGTATACCAATTCATATTTCATAAGCGAAAAAGCGGCGGAATACGGCGTTACGGTAATGTCCATATCGCTTGAAAAGGAGCAGATGTTCGGAGATCCCGGTTTCTATCACAATTTCAACCCGTCGTCAAACGACCCGAACACGCGCGGAGACGCGTTTCTCGAGGTTTTCGACAAAAACGGAGTGCGCCGCGGTTATTCGAACGTTGAGCTTGCCGTAAGCGGTCACGGCTCGTCCGGCACCGGTATGCGCTCGATGAAGGTGTTTATAAAAGGCTCCGAAAACACGGACGACGGAACGGAATCAAAACTGAATTTCGACCTTTTTGACGGATATGCGACAAACTCAAAGGGTCAGGCGATAACAGATTTTTCGCGCCTGCTCCTGCGAAATTCCGGAAACGACTGCGGAAACTCCTATATCAGGGACGCTTATATGCAGCGCGTGAGCCGCGCGATGTACGCGGATACGATGGCGTACGCGCCGGTGCTTGTGTTCATAAACGGCGATTTCTGGGGCATATATAACGCGCGCGAGCGTTACAGCGGCGATTACGTTGAGTCGCATTACGGCATAGACAAGGACAACGTCGCGCTGATTGAAAGCGATTATTCGCAGGTGCATACGGACCAGAACGCGCCGTTTATCGTAACGTCGGGACTTGAGGACGACGCGGACGATTTCAACGAACTCGTCGATTTCATCAGGCAAAACGATCTTACGGATCAGAAAAACTATGAATACGTGACGGGAAAATTAGACGTCGATTCGCTTATCGATCTGTTCATCTCCCGCATTTATTTCAGTTCGCTCGATTTTCCGGGAAACAATATAAAGGTATGGCGCAACAGAGCGGCAGACGATCCGTCGGGTGCGGACAACCGCTGGCACTTCGTCATGCTCGATCTCGATATGGGCATATCGTTCTACAAGGGCGGAAACGACACCACCGAGGTCTCGAACTATATCGGCTGGCTCGGCGCGATGAGCACGGTCGCAAGCTCTATGATCTGCCGCCTTTTATCGAACAATTCGTTCAAGGCACGTTTTCTTTCAAGATATTATCAGGTGCTGAACGAGGTGTACGTCCCGTCCTCAATGGAGGAGGAGCTGAACAAAATAGCGGCGGAGCGCGCTCCGATAGAGTATCTGCAGACGGAACGCTGGGGCGCGAGCATGGATAACTATAACACGTCAATTGCGGATATGCGTCAGTTCGTACAGAGAAGAAACGGATACGCCTTAAGCTATCTATGCAATTATTTCAACGTGTCGGAAAGCTATCTCATGAGCATAAGCGGAAACTTTTTATCGCTCGGCTTTTCGGAAACGCGTCTGTCCGTCACCGTGAACGGCGAAGCGGTCGGCGATCCGTGGATAGCTAAATTTGACAAGAGTATCACGGCGACCGTCAGCGCAGAGGCGAAGGAGGGCTTTGAGCTCAGCGCGATCATTTTTACCGACTGCGACGGAAAGGTGACGCGCTTTGAGGGAAACAAAGCCGTCATTACGACGGATAAATCAGGTGAGATAAGCTTTGAAACAAAAAAGCTTTCTCGCCCCCGGGATCTCACGGTGCGCTCCGGCATAGTCGCGGGCGGCTGCGAGATGTATTACCTCACGGAGGACGGAAAGCTGTACGCGTGGGGCAGCAACAGCAATAACGTGCTCGGCGCCGGCGCGTCAGAGGCAGTCGTAACAAAGCCCTCGCTCGTGCGTGAGAACGTGGCGCAGATAGAGGTCTGCCACAGCAACGACTACGAAAATCATAACGACAATATTACGGCGGCTATACTGACGAAGGACGGCGATATTTACACCATAGGCGCCCCGAACATCCCGGGGCTTGAAACGAATTCGTCAAAATGGACGCTTCTTGAATACGACGGCACGCCCGTGCAGATAAGCGTCGGCTTCGACCATCTGCTTATCCTCGACCAGGACGGCTCCGTCTGGGGCATCGGGAACAACAGCTACGGTCAGCTCGGAAAAGAAGACGAGGGCGGCACGGTAACGCGAATGAGAAAGATAGCGGACGGCGCGGTTATGATATCGGCGGGACGCAGGAACTCGGCTTTTATAGATAATAACGGCGACTGCTTCATTATGGGCGACGGACGCTGGAACAAGTTCAGAGACTCCGACGAGAACATAACGACTCCGCACAAGCTCTTAACGGACGTCGTCTTCATTTCAAGCGGCGAACACGAGCTGTTGATGGTGACGGAGAGCGGCGATCTTTATTACGCCGGCTGGCGGAACGTAAACGGCTTCGGTCAGGGCAGCGGAAGCCGCGGCGCACAGCGTATTTCCGTTTCGGGCGTGTCAAAGGCCTGCATCCACCACGGCGATATGACTATATTGACCGAGGCGGGCGCGCTTTACGGATACGGCATAAACAACGGCGGATGCATAGGTACTGCGGTAACGGGCGGCACGCCGACGCTTCTGATATCAGGCGGCGTCAAAGACACGGCGGCGGGTTTTGCATTCGTCGCGTATCTTGACGATACCGGCGCGATCAAGATAAACGGAAGCAACGCCGAGGGGCAGGCAGGCAACGGCACGGTATCCGAATCCGTCTCATGGTCGACCGTGAACATAGAATAAAAAAACCGTATTAAATAAAAACTGCAGCCGTAAAAAACTGCAGTTTTTTGTTTTATCTGTAATATGAATAGTGCGCGGTAATCTCCTTGTATTCACCGCTCACCTCGTCGTCGCCGGATATCACGGCGCCGTCAAGCGACATAAGCTCAAAGAGCTTTACGTTTTCCATCCCGGCTTTGAATATGAGGTTTCCGCCTCCGTCGGAGACGGTAAAGAAGCTTTCGTCCGCGCGGCACAGGCAATCCCTGCCTATCACCACGTCGCCCGCCTCGCCTTTAGATACGGTGACGTATTTCATATTATGCGAGCATATTTTTGCGGCAAGCTCGCGCTTGTAACGCATTGAGTTTACCCGTTTTGACTTGATATAACGGAAAAATCTGCCGTCTCCCATATCAGAAGGCTGTTTTTTCCGTCAGATACGATACGAGCGTGTCTATCGGTATCCTTACCTGCTCCATTGAATCGCGCTCGCGCACGGTGACGCATTTGTCCTCTACCGAGTCAAAGTCATACGTTATGCAGAACGGAGTTCCTATCTCGTCCTCGCGTCTGTAACGCTTGCCTATCGAGCCCGCGTCGTCGTAATCCACGCTGAAATATTTGGAAAGCTCTGCGTATATCTCGCCCGCGTTGTCCGCAAGCTTCTTGGATAACGGCAGGACCGCCGCTTTGAACGGTGCAAGCGCGGGATGCAGACGGAGAACCACGCGGCTGTCGCCGCCGTCGAGCTCCTCCTCGTCATACGCGTCGCACACGACGGACAAGAACGTTCTCTCAACGCCGAGCGACGGCTCTATGACGTACGGGATATATCTCTCGTTCGTCTCCGCGTCAAAATACGTGAGATCCTTGCCTGATACGTTCTGATGCTGCGTCAGGTCGTAATCGGTCCTGTCGGCCACGCCCCAGAGCTCGCCCCAGCCGAACGGGAACAGGAATTCAAAGTCTGTCGTCGCCTTTGAGTAGAAGCAGAGCTCCTCTTTATCGTGATCGCGCAGACGGATGTTCTCATCCTTCAGACCTATCGACAAAAGCCAGTTATGGCAGAAGCTGCGCCAGTAATCGAACCAGTCGAGGTCGGAACCGGGCTTGCAGAAGAATTCAAGCTCCATCTGCTCAAACTCGCGTACCCTGAATATGAAGTTGCCGGGCGTTATCTCGTTTCTGAAAGATTTACCGATCTGTCCGATACCGAACGGCACTTTTTTCCTCGTCGTCCTTTGAACGTTTACAAAGTTGGTGAATATGCCCTGCGCCGTTTCGGGACGGAGGTATACCGTGTTCTTCGCGTCCTCGGTAACTCCTTGGAACGTCTTGAACATAAGGTTGAACTGGCGTATATCCGTGAAATTGTGCTTGCCGCAGGACGGACACGGGATATTGTTGTCCTCAACGAACTGCTTCATCTCCGCCTGTGAGAACGCGTCGATCGGTTTGGACAGCGTTATTCCCTGCTCCGCGCAATAATCCTCTATAAGCTTGTCCGCTCTGAAACGCTCGTGACATTCGCGGCAGTCCATAAGCGGGTCGGAAAAGCCCGCGAGGTGACCGGAGGCCACCCACGTCTGCGGATTCATAAGTATCGCCGCGTCAAGCCCGACGTTGTATTTTGATTCCTGGACGAATTTCTTCCACCAAGCGCGTTTTATATTGTTTTTCAGCTCTACGCCCAGAGGTCCGTAATCCCACGTATTCGCAAGCCCGCCGTAGATCTCGGAGCCCGCGTAGACAAAGCCTCTGTTTTTGCATAAAGCCACTATTTTATCCATTGTTTTTTCGGTATTTTTCATATAGTCTCCTTACTGAAGCTTGTATTTTTCATAAACGGAATACACCGTATTCCTTGAAAACGACACTCTTTCGCTGTCTCCGCTTCCCGATACGGTACACGGGAACGTCGCGTTTGTCTTCTCGTATTTTGAATACGCGAGGATCGTATCCGCCAGATCCTCAAAATCGGACGGCGTCATATTCGTATCAGCCGACGGCGAGGTGTTGAGAAGCGATACTATTCCGGAGAGCATGGCGCGGTTTTCCTCGCGCGCGAACTGCTCAAAGAACGATCTGAAAAAGCCGACCACCGTTTCGCGTCTGCCGACAAAACCGTTTGCGTAGCCGTTATAACGCAGGACCCACGTCGCTTTTTCTCCGTCAAGCACCTGTATCCCGCGCTTGAGATTTATCGTAAACGCTTTTCCGGGCGGTATGGTCTTCGGGTTTCCGAGCTCGTCGAGCACAGGATTTCCGTTCCCGTCAAGTATCGGTATCGGATCGCGCGAGGCGCCGGGGGTTATTATCCTCTCCTCCTCGTCCTGATAATACATATCCTGCGGCACGTCGTATTTGATGCCGCCTAAGCGGTCAATGATCTGATCGAACAGAGCGATACGGCAGCATATATAATAATCTATCGGCATACCTGTTATTCCGGCTACAAGATCGGAAAAGTAAGATATATTTTTTCTTTCAAGCACGTCGCACAAACGCATCTGTATACCCGCCGCCGTGACCATAAGGCTTGCGGGGACAGCCGAAAACATGGCCACTCCGGTGTCCGCGTTGTATCTGACGAGCATTATAACGTCCGCTTTATAGTGACGTCCGTGCGCGGCGAGCTGCTCCGGATCCGCGGTATTCTGCACCGAAATGCGGTAATCCGAGAACACGTCCGGCTGATAATCCGAGCCTACGAGCAGAAGCGTGAAGCTTTTGTGCGCGGGGAATTTGACGTTTTTATTTACTATGCCTTTATTCGCTTCCGGAACCTCGGGAACTACGTATTCCTGCGCCTCTCCCGTTTCTTCATCCTGGGGGGTCAGAAAGCCGTCCGTCAACGACTTTATCTGCGGAGCCGCAAAATATCCGATCAGCCCGAATATGATAATCCCGACCGCAAAGGCTATTGCAAAGCTTTTAACCGATGACAGCATCAACATACTCCTTTCAGAATTGTCTTATCATTATACTATATAATATAAAAGAATGCAATAGTGCAAAATCACAAATTGGATAAACAAATTATAAATTTTATTGTCATAACGGCGCAAAAGAAATAATATCCGTCCGTTTTTATTCGCTTTTACGCTTTATTCACAAAGAATTTTTAAGATTGGCAAATTAGTGTAGTATTATAAAATATACAAAGGAATGGTAGTTATATGAAAAGGGTGTTATCCGTTATTTTATGTATTGCGGCGACCGCGGGCGCGCTTATGCTTTCGGGGTGTTTTCAGTTTATATCATCGCTGTCAGATTACAGCTCATATCCCGCCCTTTGGATAGTTGAAGATCAGGACGGTCACCGCTGCTATCTTTTCGGCACGAACAACACGGGAAAGGACGATACTCTTTTTCCGCTTCCCGACGTTATAGAGGACGCGTATTCCTACTGCTCCGCCGTCGCGTCGGAATGCGATCTGACGGAAGAACAGGACGGCGCCCCGGCGACTTATACCGACGGCACGACGATAAAGGATCACTTGTCGGAGCGCGTGTACAACGCCGCCGTATCTTTCATAACCGCAAAAGAGGGCGAATACGACGAAAAATATGATAAATACACCGCCGCGGAATGGTATTCGATGATAGAGCGGTATTCGATCAAAACGTACGGATACAGCACGGAATACGGAACGGACAGATATATTCTGAACAAGGCGAAAACGGACGGAAAAAAGATATACGAGCTTGAGGGCGCTTCGCGTCAGAGCGAGCTTGTTGGATCCGTATCGGATGAAGTATATGAGTATTTTATCATATCGACGCTCAACAACAGAGGCTCAACGTCGTACGATTATTACGATCAGCTTTACAGAACGGGCGAGATGAGGGCGCTCGAGCGCGCGGTCGAAGGAAGCAGGAACGCCGTGTATCCCGACGCGGCGCTAAAAGCGAAAATGGACGAATATTACAGTATCATGCTTGTCGGAAGGAACAAGGCGATGGCGGAGGAAGTATTGAAATATCTCTCGGACGGCGAGCGCGTTTTCGTCGCCGTCGCGTCGTCACATATCGTCGGTACCGACGGAATAGCGGAAATACTCCGGTCAAACGGCTGTAAGATCATAAGGAAGTAATTATATGAACATCGGGCAGAGGATCAAGACCAACAACGCGGAAAAACTGACGCTGCGCTTTTTCACCGCGCTGTTTTTATCGTGCGTGCTGTTTATGATCATCGTCTTCCCCGTTCCGTTTGACAACGTCGTGTTTTTCAGACGCGTTCCGTTTCTGCCCTTCATCGGTTCTCTTGTCGGCTTTTACGCTTTGCTCTGCGTCGTATTCACGTTTGTGGATTCGCTTAAGACAGAGCGTTTCATACTGCTTTCCGTTTATTCGGCGTACGCGGTGTTCGCCGTTTTTGAGACGACGGATATCTGGTTTTCCTTCGGCGCGTCGCTTGTTCTTATCATTATCTGCGTATACGTTTTCCGTGACAAATACGCGCCCGCGCTCAAAGGCGGCGTACCGAAAGGAGTTCTTATTGCGGCAGCCGTATCCGCGGCGCTGTATTTTGCGCTTTTTGTCGGCGTGCAGACGGTTTGCAGATATCT
Organism: uncultured Ruminococcus sp.; assembly: GCA_902782785.1. GTDB lineage: Bacteria > Bacillota > Clostridia > Oscillospirales > CAG-272 > UBA1248. The sequence goes on from CACZOH010000111.1 coordinate 10,289, forward strand.
GACGCATTCAACTCCGAATTACGATTTCGGCATCTTCTCTCAGATGTTCTACTATATGAAAACGACGCTCATGCCGCTCGTAACGAGCGAGCGCGACGTTCTGATGTCCCATTTTTCCGTACACATATCGCCCGCCTATTATCTTTTCCTGCCGTTTTACGCGATATTCCCGTCGCCTGCCACGCTTATGGTCTGTCAGGCGGTATTCCTCGCCTCCGGCGTCGTGCCCGTGGTGATGATCTGCAAAAAGCTTGGGCTTTCAAACAAAGCCGCCTGCGCTTTCGCCTTTATTTACGCGCTTTATCCCGCGCTTGCGGGCGGATGCTTTTACGATCTGCACGAGAATAAAATGCTTGCTCCCCTGCTTTTGTGGCTGTTTTATTTCATTTTAAAGGATAAGTGGTACGGTATCGTCACCTTTTCCGTCCTCGTTCTTCTCGTAAAGGAGGACGCGGCGGTCTACGTGATCTTCGCGGGTCTGTTCGTGCTTCTGACAGCGGAAAAGCGCGGAAAATTCAAGGGTCTGTATATGATCCTGCTCTCCGCCGCATATTTTGTCACGGCGACGCTTCTGCTTCGTAATTTCGGCGAGGGGACGATGGATGAAAGATACGCGAATTATATGACGACAAGCAGCGACACGCTTTTGACGGTCGTACAGAACGTCATAAAAGACCCGGCTTATGTCGTGCGGCAGATGTTCGATACGACGGCGGACGCGGCGGCGGAAAACAAGATAGAATTTATGCTCAGGATGTTCATCCCTCTCGGATTTATGCCGCTTATCACAAAAAAACTGTCGAGATACGTGCTCATCCTTCCGCTCGTTCTTATAAATCTTATGTCGGATTACGTGTATCAGCACGGTATATTCTTCCAGTATACGTACGGTCCGCTTGCGTTCCTGTTCTTTGCCGCGATGATCAATTTTGCGGATATGTCGGACCGGCTGAAACGCACGCTCGGGACCTTTTCCGCCGTCGCAGTCGTGATCATCTGCGCAAACAGCGTATGGCAGAGACCGAATTACTTTGAAAGCTATCTTGTGCAGAAACAGCAGTACGACGCAGTCCGCACCGCCATATACTCGATCCCCGAGGAAGCCTCCGTCGGCTCGACAACGTTCTACTGCGCACCCGCGTCAAAGCGGCGCGAGCTGTACGAGATAAAATACACGGAACACAAGGATGAGCTTGACTTTGTGATACTCGACCTGCGTATACCCGAGGGGACCAACCTCGTGCCGGAATACGAAAAGGATCCGGATTTCAAGGTGTATTACAAGCTTGACGGATGGATAGCGATATACAAAAGACGATAGAAAAAGGGCTTACGCCTGAAAAAGCGTAAACCCGTGTGTTTCATCTGACTTTTATTATCGGAAACTTACCGTCAAAATCTATAAGCTTTTCATAATCCTTTACTTTTTCAAAGTTGTAAAGTCTGTTGAACACCATAAGTGAGGAAAGCGGCTTTTTAGTATAGTTTACGTCGTCCCGGTAATACGTTTCAAGGCTGACGAACGTGCGCGTATATACCTTCGCGTCGCCGTTCTCATCCGTTTCATAGAGTATGTTCTTGCCGTTTTCATCAGTTTCGTGCGCTATGATCCGTCCGTTCGACGCGGTTATCGCCGCATCCTCCGGCTCATAATGAACGGCGGTATACTCGTCAAGATCGACGTTTTCAAACAAAAGATATATAAAACGGTATCTGCCGCTTACGTAAGACGAATAGCTGTACGACAGCTCTCTTGAGCCGTCCTCGAACAGAAGCGAATAGTCAAAACAGTCTTCCGTCGGCGCATCCCGTAATCCGTATTTTTCCTTTACGTCGTTCAGCACCGCGAGATTGTATCTGACCGTGACCTGAAGCTGTTTCGTCGCCGGGATATAATAGCAGTCGCTTATGGAGAACTGGAACGTCCCCTCGTCGTTTCTGTTTATCTTGTCGTACGGGGACTGATAATAAATATCCGTCCCGCCGCGCTCCGAAAGCTCCGCTTTCAGGGCGTTTGAATAAAGTATATGCTTCTGCGGCTTTCTTGCGCAGGAGCGTATCATAACGGCGCCGTAGACGAACAGTATCAGCGCTATCACTATTATTTTCAAAACGGTTTTCAGGACCTTGTGGGAATTTGCCCGCATACCCTCGTAATCTGTATATTCTTCAGCCATAAGCACCTCCGTGTGTTATAATACTATCATAAACAATAAAGAAATTCAAGCGGTAATATATCCGCATTTGTAAATTTTCGGGGCTTTTATGAAACATAAAAGAAGCGCAAGCTTAAATTACGGCAAAAACAGAATAAAACGCCCGTCCGCGGTCTGGTTCATCGTTTTCGGCGTTCTGCTTTTACTTTTTGCCGCTTTCATATATTTCGGCATAAAGGCGGGGGAATACGTTGAAAACTCCAAAGCCGATACGGACACATCATATATATCGGAGGCAACCGAATGAAAAAAATACTGTTATTAACGCTTTTATCCGCACTGCTCTTATCCTCCTTTTCGTGCGGAAAGACGGACGCCGGCACGGATACGGAAACGGATGAGGAAAGCTACGTGATGACGGATATATCGGGCATAGGATCACCGTTGAAAATAGACGGCGAGGAAGTTCCGTACGCCGTTTTCAGATATTATTACGCCGCGGTAAAATACCGCTACGACAGAGATAACGACAGCTACTGGGACAAAAACGACTATACGGAAAAGATCAGAAACGAGGTCCTCCGCTACATACGCCGGAATTACGCGGTTTATTCTCTTGCGTCGCAGTACAACGTTGAGCTTGACGAGATGGATAAAAGAAAGATAAAGCAGGATCTTTACACACAGCGCGTATCTCAGTACGAGAACGATTACGCGTATTATCAGATGCTTGACGCGTATTTTCTGACGGAAGACGTGAACTGTTACGTAGAGGAAACGGCGGCGCTTGAGGATAAGCTGTTTGAATATCTCACCTCTCTGGATTCCGGACCCAAAATATCCTCCGATACGGCGCTCGTAAAGCGTTATCTGGACAATTACGTCATACGCGCCGACCATATACTTATACTTAACGACGAGGGCGACGACGAAAACGAGAACGAAACGCTTATAAAAGAGCTTTACGAAAAACTGAAAAACGGCGCGGATTTTGAGGAGCTGAAGGAGCAGTACAGCGAGGACGATGAGACGAAATACGACGACGTGGGATATTATATGGCGAAAAACGATATTTCCGAGATCCTGTCCGACGCGGCTTTTTCCCTTTCCGAGGGCGAGATAAGCGGCGTCATCACGGCGCCTTACGGCTATCATATAGTCAAAAGACTTGCAAAGGACGACGAATATATCAAAAGCAACCTCGATAAATATTTCGTATCGTTTTACAGACAGCATATTTTTGAGGAGATGCTGAACAAACAGAAAGACAAACAGACCGTTATATATGACGAAAGCTTTTACACGTACACGCCGAGAACGATAAAATAAAAAAATAAGACAAAAGCGCCTAAAATTATTTACCTTTATTTAAAAAAAACATTTGACAAATCATAAAATATATGATATACTGTAACCGCAAATAAATCAATGGGAGGTATTTACCATGGCATACGTAATCAGTGATGAATGCCTGAGCTGCGGCGCATGCGAGGCTGAGTGCCCCGTAGGAGCCATATCCGAAGGCGACGGAAAATACGTTATCGACGCGGAGAAATGCATAGAGTGCGGCGCCTGCGCAGGCGTCTGCCCCGTAGGAGCACCGAACCCCGCCGAATAATAAGCGAAAGATGGACAAAGGCTGCCGACAGGCAGCCTTTATTCGATTTTGCCCGTGAACCGTTTTTTTACGAAGCAGTCGGTACCGTGCGTATCGCGTTTTTTATATCACCGTATTTCTTTATCGTCCTCTATCCTGCTCAAAAGCCTTATGAGCTGTGATTTATACGGATCGTTTGAGTAATCAAACGCCGAAAGACGGTTTTTCACGCCGGAAAGCGTTACGTTACCGCCGTATTTGCTTTCGTGCAGAAGCATACCGAGCTCGCAGAGCGCGGAAATGAAATTCGTATCCGCGTCGCGCTCGGTTTTTATTTGCTGATACGTCATCTTGTAATCATTTTGTATCACCCGTTCCGTTTTCGGCTTTTTGTATCTTACGGATAGATCAAACATCTCATCCGTGTCGGACGGTCCCGTTTTCAGCTTCAATTCATAGCATACCGTGACGCGGTGTCCCGCTCCGAGCTCGCCCGCGTCCTTTTCGTTATTGTGGAAATCCTCCGCCGGCATCACTCTGTTTTCATACCCTATCAGTCTGTATTCGGCGACGCTGTCCGCCTGAAACGATATCTGAAGCTTTACGTCCTCCGCAACGGTATAAAGCGTTGACAGAAGATCGTCGCAGAATACTTTTTCCGCTTCCTCTTCTCCGTCTATATAATAATACACGCCGTTGCCGCAGTCGGCTATAGTCTCCATTATACTGTCGCGGTAATTACCGTAACCGAAGCCGAGAACGGATAGATATACGCCCTCTCCGCGCTTTTCGGAAACGAACGATTTTATCCCGTCGACCGTTGATATCCCGACGTTCAGGTCTCCGTCCGACGCCAGTATTATTCTGTTGTTTCCGTTTGGCTTATAGTGTTTTTCGGCTATCTGATACGCCGTTTTCATCCCGGCTTCTCCGTTTGTCGAGCCGCCCGCCGTAAGCGAATTGACGGCGTCTCTTATCGTTTCCGTTTTGTTCCCGGGACAGCCGTCAAGCACGACGGACTCGCCCGAGGCGTACGTTACTACAGACACCGTATCGTCCCCGTCGAGCGCGGACAAAAGATATGAAAAGGTCTTTTGCAGAAGCGGGAGCTTGTCTTCGCCGTACATAGAACCCGATACGTCGATCAGAAACACCAGGTTGTTTGCCGCGCTTATCCGCGCCTTTTCCGTCTGCAGTCCCAATATCAGAAGTTCGTTTCCGGTGTTCCACGGACAGCTTGTGAGCTTTGCTGTAACGCCGAACAGATCGCCGTTCTCCGGCTCCTTATAACCGTAGCTGAAATAATTTATAAGCTCCTCTGTCCGTATATTGCCGGATTTATCAGTTATTTCGGACAGGCGGTTTGAGTTTTTCAGTTTCCTTCTTAAATACGTATAAGACGCCGTGTCAACGTCCGCGGAAAATGTCGATACCCTGTTGTCAGAGGTTTTTATGAATTCGTTTTCCGTTATCTTTTTGCCTTCGGGATCGTAATTTTCGTTTTCCGGTATTTCATACGCCGCGTATTCGTTTCTCCTTGAATACCCGTTTTCATTCGGCGCGCTCATACTGCCCCTGCTGCTGCAAGAAGGCAGTATCAGGACTGCCGATAAGAATAAACAGATAAGCAATACGGTCCTTTTCATTTTTCTTTCTCCTTTACTATATTCAGTATCAGGCTTGCCGTACCGTCCGTGATCTGAAGCTCCGGCAGATAGTCAAACGCCTTTACATCAGTGTTTCCGTCCGACCTTATAAGCTCGGGCGTCATATACAAGCCTTCTTCATTCACCACCCATATTCTGACGCCGTTTTTCTCCGGCGCCGCGACCGGCTTGCCTATGGCAGACATGATCATTATACCGTCGCGGTCGTCTATCGGGATAACGTGATATTCCATATCCCCCTCCGTCTGCCAGACGAGCGCCGCGCCGTCCGTTTCGGGAGGCTCCGTATAAGATTTCGCCGTGCTGTTCATAAGCGCGGAATACATCTCGGCACGGAGCGCCGGACCCGCTTTACGCGAGTCCGTCGCGGTTTTTTTACCGATACGGCCGAAAAGATAAAGCGGTATAACTGCGGTCATCACGATCAGAAGCGACGCCGCAAGCCCTATCGCGCCCCTGACGTATGACGGAAGACGTTTTTTCGGCGTATAATACTGCGCCTCGACAATATATTTATCGTCTATTTTTCCTATCGCGTCCATAAGGCTGTCCGCGTATTTTTCATTGCTTTTCATAACAGCCCCTGCCTTTCAAGCTCCGCTCTGAGCTTTTCTCTCATACGGAACAGCGCCGTTTTAACCGCGGACACTCCCATACCTGTCTGCTTTGCTATCGCGTCGATATCGGAGCAGAAATAATACCGTTTAACGAATATGACGCGTTTTTCCTTATCGAGTCCCTCAAGAAACGAGTCAAGTGCGTTTTTCAGCGCTTCGTTATCTATGTATTCATCCATTGAGAAGTCGGACGGTATAAGTTCCGTCAGCTCCTCCGTTACGGCGGCGGCGCCTCCGCGCTTCTCCGCTCTTTTTTTTCTGTATCTGTCAACGGACAGGGCGCGGATTATCTTAGAAAGATAAGCGCCGAGCATTTCGGGCCTGTCCGTCGGCATACTGTTCCACGCCTTAAGATACGTGTCGTTCACGCATTCCTCGCTGTCCTGCCGGGAACGTGTGAGATCGAGCGACACGGAAAAAAGCATTTTGCCGTATTTTATATCTGTCTGCCGCAGCGCCTCTTCGCTCCTCTGCCAGAACAGATCGACTATCTGCCTGTCTTCCATATTTCCACCTTTTATATATTCCTTTATTATATAAGTCGTAAAAAATCGCGCCGGGTTACCGCCGACGCTATGATTTTACAACTTTTTTTGTATTTTGTCAAGGCAGAGTCACGTTTTTTGAAAATCCGTGCACAAATCCGTTGACGTCGGCGGAACATATATCGCCGCCTATCACCTTGTTTTTATAAACTATAACGTCAGCCAGGACCGTTCCGTTATAGCCCTCATAATTGTTGATTTTATACGTATACCTGTCGACCGTTTTCCTTTTGTATTTTGACAGATCGAAATCCTGCTTTTTCTGCAGCGTATTGTAGCTTTCGTACACGCTGTCAAATTCCGCCGGTATAGTGACCTCCGCGCGGTCGAGAAGCTCCGCCGCCTCCCACCCGTATGCGGACAAAAACTCCTTTATATCGTCCTCCGCCGCCGCTTTTTTGCTTATCTGCTTAACCGACGCCGTCTGTGCCCTGAATTCATTTTTAGGCAGGAAAACGGCAAGCATACCTATCGCCGCCGCCGATACCGCAAGCACGGCGGCAAATTTGAGCGTTGACGCTTTTACTGACCAAACAAACATATATTCCTCCGGTGTTTTTGTTTTATACTATTCCGTATTTTTCCGTTTTATTCCTTATTTTCCGTTTTGTACTTGATTTTTCTTTTTTTATACTATATAATAATGAAAAAACAGGGAGGTTCATATGGGCTTCGATAAAGATTTTATATTCGGTCTTGCAACGTCGGCGGGACAGATAGAGGGCGGCGCAAAGGACGGCGGCAGAGGTGAGAGCATCTGGGACGTTTTTGCCGCAAAGCCGGGAAAAATACATAACGGCACGACTCCCGCGGTCGCCTGCGACAGTTATCACAGATTTGACCGCGATCTGCAAAATCTGAAATTCACGGGAGTCGACAGCTACCGTATGTCCATATCGTGGTCGCGCGTTATGCCCGACGGCAAGGGACAGCTCAATCAAACGGGCGTTGACTATTACAAACGCTGTTTTGACGCTCTGCTTGAGGCGGGCATAAAACCGAACGTAACGCTTTATCACTGGGATCTTCCGCAGGCGCTTGAGGATAAAAACGGCTGGGTGAACAGAGATACCATAAAATATTTCGCCGAATACGCGGACAAAATGTTTTCCGTCTTCGGTGATACGGTCCCGCTCTGGTCGACCGTAAACGAGCCTATCGCTGCGTACGTCGGATACGCGCTGGGCGGCTTCGCGCCGGGCAGGACAAACGAAAAAGAGGGAAATCAGGCGCGGCATAACATACTCGTCGCACACGGAGCGGCGGTAGACGCGTTCCGCGCGTCGGGCGCTGCGGGCGATATCGGTATAGTCATAGATATATGGAAGCGCCACGCCCTCCGCGATACGGAGGAGGACAGAGCCATAATGACGGATCAGGACGAGCGCAACTGGAAATTCTACACCGATCCGGTCCTTGGCGGCTCTTACAGCGACTATATCCTTTCTCACCTCGCATCCGAGGGAACGCTTATGGATATATACGACGGCGATCTTGAGCTTATGCACCGCCCGATAGATTTTTACGGTCTGAACGTTTATAACAGAGTCCCCGTAACGGCAGACAAAAAGACGGAAGCGGACTTTTCGCAGGGCGGCAATTTCTTAAACAACAAAACGGAATACTATCCCAAAGCAATATACGACGCGATACGTCTCGTAAATGAGCTGTATAAGCTCGATATACCGATATATATTACCGAAAACGGCACGTATTCAATAGGTCCTGAGCCGCGCGGCAAGGACAAAACGATACAGGACGACGACAGGATAAAATACGTCTCCGGCTTCTTGTACTGGCTTGAAAAAGCGATAGACGAAGGTTACGACGTGCGCGGATATTACCTCTGGAGCTTAATGGACAACTTTGAATGGACGGCGGGCTATAACTACAGATTCGGTGTATTTGAAACGGATTTCGATACGCTTGAATGCAAACCGAAAAAAAGCGCGTTATGGTACAGAGATTTCATAAAGAAAGTTAAGGAAAAATGATCGTATTAGGATGTGACGGACTGACGCTCTCCTTCGGCGAGCGCGACGTACTGTCAAACGTGTCGTTCTCCGTTCAGGAAGGCGACCGCGTCGGTATCGTCGGCGAAAACGGAGCGGGAAAAACCTCGCTCCTCAAGCTCATAACCGGGAGCTATGAGGGACGGGGCAACGTATATATATCAAAGGATAAAACCGTCGGGATACTCGAGCAGAACGCGGTGGCGGACGGCGAAGGCACGGTCTATTCCGTGCTTGAAAGCGCATTTTCCGACCTTATCGAACGCGAGGCCGAGATAGAACGGATGAGGAAAAGGATAGATATAACTCACTCCGTCGGAATAACGCTGTCAGACGATTATCTTTCGGACTACACGCAGAAGCTGGAGCAGTTCACCGCGGACGGCGGCGACCATTTCAGAGGGCGCGTCAGATCGTATCTTACAAAGCTCGGCTTTCCGCAGAGCGAATGGGATCTGCCGACGTCTTCGCTTTCGGGCGGTCAGAAAACGCGCCTCGCGCTCGGCAGACTGATAATAAAGCCGCCGGATATACTTTTGCTCGACGAGCCGACAAATCATCTGGATATACAAACGCTCGGCTGGCTCGAGGACGTTTTATCGTCGCTTTCCTCCACCCTGCTCGTCGTTTCGCACGACAGATATTTCCTTGACCGCGTTGCGACGAAGATACTCGATATCGAAAACGGCCACGCAAAGCTGTATAACGGAAATTACAGCGCATACGTGCAGAAGAAGAAAACGGACAGAGAGATACAGAAGCGACATTATGAAAATCAGCAGCGCGAGATAGCGCGGCTCGAGGCGTTTATAGAGCAGCAGCGCCGCTGGAACCGTGAAAAGAACATAATCGCCGCGGAATCGCGGCAAAAAGCCATAGACAGAATGGAAAAAATAGAGGCGCCCGAGGCGGAGCGCAGAGGCGTCAGGATAAGATTTACCGAGGGCTCGGAGTCCGGAAACGACGTGCTCACGGTTTCGGACCTCGGTATGAGATTCGGCGCAGAACCGCTTTTCTCGCACGTTTCGTTTTTGATAAAGCGCGGTGACCGAGCGTTTGTCGTCGGTAAAAACGGCAGCGGGAAATCGACTCTTATGAAGATACTGCGCGGCAGACTGCATCAGAGTTCGGGAACGTATGAATTCGGTTACAACGTGAGCATCGGATATTACGATCAGGAAAATCAGGAGCTTGACGAGAACAAAACGGTGCTCGACGAGGTCTGGGGAGAGTACGGAAAACGGACGCAGACGGAGATACGCTCGGCGCTGGCGCTTTTCCTGTTCAAGGGCGACGACGTGAACAAAAAAGTAAGTGTTTTGTCCGGCGGCGAAAAGGCGCGGCTCACTATGGTAAAGCTGATCCTGCGTTCAAACAACGTACTGCTCCTCGACGAGCCGACAAATCACCTCGACATAAAGAGCCGTGAAGCGTTGGAGGACGCGCTGACCGAATACAAGGGAACGATTATCGCCGTATCGCACGACAGATATTTTATAAACAAGCTCTGCACGCGCGTGCTCGACATATCGGCGGATCCGTTTGCAGACTATCACGGAACGTACGCGGATTATCTGAAATATACGGA
>CACZOH010000112.1 GCA_902782785.1 uncultured Ruminococcus sp.
AAAAGTTTCTTTCGTCTCTGCTTATGAGCGCCTCATAGCTTTCGCTTCCGGAAAATTCCTCATACCTTATTTCATAATTCGCGCTGATACCGAGATTTTGTAAGACTCTGGGCAGATATTTATCAATAAACGCCTTCGCCTCGCTCTCGTTTGCCGTGCCGTCAATTCTTCTTTCGTATATGCCAACGGTATCCGACGCCGGTACGGGCATACAGTTATAATCAAGCCCGTCAAGCGACGGAGCGTACACCTTGGTGTATATCTTCGTCCCGCCCTCAAGCGTTTTGAGCGACGTTTTGTCCGCCAGCTCTTTTGCGGAGAATACGGGAGTGTTGAAAATCGGCTCAACCGTATCCGTCACGGAATTTGCCGCCGTTCCGCCTTGCTCCGTGTCCGTTACAACGGGCGTCGGCGTGTTTGCGCTCTTGCCCAAAAGCATTACCGTAAGCGGCACGGCGGCGGCGACAAGCGCGACAGCCGCGGCGACGGCTAAAATTTTTATTAAGCCGCTGTTTTTCTTTTTATACGCGGACGTTTCCTCTATATATTTGTCGTCCGCAAGCTCCATTTTTTGTAAGAGATCTTTTCCTCTCATAGCTCTATCCCCTCCTTTTGCAGATAAGACAACAGCTTTTGCCTGCATCTGTGAAGGATGACCTTGACGCTGTCCTCGCTTATGCCGACGCCATCCGCTATCTTCTTCACGCTGTCGCAGTAATAGTATCTGCGCATGAAAACGAGGCGGTTTCTTTCGGGCAGCGACGACAAAAATCCGTCTATCGCCGCCTTTATCGCCATATCGTCAAGCTTGCTTTCCGTGTCGTCGGGCGAAGGTATGCACGCTTCAAGCTCGTCGGAGAGGTCAACAAATACCGCGCTGCGGCTCTCTGTCCTGCGGCTTTTGCAGACGTTTAACGACAAATGGCGTATGATGCGCGACAAAAACGGAAATAGATATTGCCGCGGCTCGTGCGGCGGGATACTGTTCCAAGCCTTATAATACGTGCTGTTTCTGCACTCCTCCGCGTCGCGCTCGTCCTCCGTTATGGAGCACGAGAGCGAAAGGAGCTTTTTGCCGTATTTCTTATCTGTCTCGGTCAGTGCGTCCTCGTTTCTCTGCAGAAACAGATCGACTATGCTGCTGTCTTCCATTGCTTTTTTCCTTTCTTTCTGAAGGTCCTTCACCTATATAAGCAACGAAAAAAGAAAAAGGTTACGGGAAATCAAAAATTATGAATTTATTTCAACAGCTTATACCTACAAAACGGGCAATACTCCTCGTCAGACGAAACGTAGCTTTCGCAGACGTTGCAGATTATCCTGGCGTCGCCCGTTTTGTCGCGTTTTTCAAACAGCTTCAGACCTCTGTAGTGGCGGACCTCGTCGCCGACCCTGTAATAATCGTGCGGCACCTTTTCAAACGTCGTGTTGTAGAGCTTTACGTTGCCGTCTGGCTTTTCCACGTATATGGCGAGCTTTGAAACCTTGCTGTCAAAGTTTATCATCTGCCCGTACGCGGTCTTTGTTTTGTCGCCCGTCGTCTCGCGTATCTCTATTATTTTTCCCTCACAGTTAACGTCCGTCAAGTAATCGAGAAGTCCGCTCGCCTTGACGCCGAACAGACCTATAAGCCCCATAAGCGGTATGGCTATCCAGCCGTTTCCGAAGCCCGTTTGCGTCGACCAGAAAACGCCGACGCCGACAGCCGCCGCCTCGATGATAAGCGATATAAGGACAGACTTTATAAGCCGCCTTTTCAGCATTTTTCTTATGGGCAGAAATTCAGCGCCCGTTTTGTAATCAGAAAAACCGGTCATACAAACCTCTTTTTTATCCGAAAAATCTGCGTCTTGTAAATACAAAACGCAGATTTTTTACGCAGATCGTCAGTCTTCTCTCTTGCTGCCCCAGAAGAACAGGGAAACCGTTCCGGGACCGGTGTGACTGCCTATCGTCGCGCCGATCGGGAATATCTCGGGTTCTCCGTTCATTTTCGGGAATTTCTCGCGGACAAGTTCCGCAACCCTCTCGGCGTCGTGCAGACATTCGGACTGGCAGATGAACACCTTTTTTGAATAATCGTATCCGTCCTCGGCAAACTCGCACATTTTTTCGACGGTGCGCTTTATGACGCGCTTTTTGCCGAGCACCTTTTCGCGCGGGATGAGACGACCCGCGTTATCCATATTAAGAAGCGGACATATCCCGAGCATATTTCCGATGAAGCCCGAGCCCTTGGACACTCTGCCGCCCTTTATATAGAATGTAAGGTCGGTCGAGAAAAACCAGTGATGCATGTTGAGGCGATGCTCAAGAAGCCATCCGTTCAGTTCGTCTATACCCATACCGCCGTCGCGCAGATCCGCGAGCGTTTCCATTATGAGACCGTAACCGCTCGACGCCCCGCGTGAGTCGACAACGTATATTTTTCTTTCCGGGTACTGCGCGCGAAGCTGTTCTGCCGCGACGGTCGCGGAATTGTACGCTCCGGATATGCCCGTTGAGAGCGTTACGTGCAGCACGTCCTTTCCGTCGTCGAGAAAAGGCTTGAAAAACTCTATGTATTCTCCGGCGGACGGCTGCGACGTTTTCGCAGTCTCGCCGTCTGTCATTCTTCTGTAAAGCTCCTCCGGCTTCATCGTCTGTCCGAGATCATCGGGGTATTCAACGCCGTCAAGCGAAAAGTGGAAGCAAAGGTATTTTATATCCCGCCTGTCAAATCTTTCCTTCGAAAGATCCGCAGACGAACAGCAGGAAATGATGAAATCTGCCATTACAACCTCCGTGATTCTGTTGTTGTTAGGGTAACAAGAGTTATCCGAACCCGCTCAAACGGCGCTATTTCGGCTCTTTTCGGTTTGTCGTCATTGGAATACCGGCGTATT
>CACZOH010000113.1 GCA_902782785.1 uncultured Ruminococcus sp.
ACGCAGAGCTCGTCGTCCTTATGCTCGTATTTTTCAGGCGCCGTTTCGAAAATATAAAGAGATTTCATCCTGTACTGCGGATCGACCGTGACCTTGCCGCCCGCGCTTCCGGAGGGCCAGCGATCCTCGTCGTACAGCCACGACTGCATACCGACCTTTTCTCCGTGGTCGGCTGTCTTGTTTATAAGATCGAACCATTCGTCGCCTAAGTACTCGGTTATAAGTCCGGCGCGGCTGTGCATGAAATAGCCGCCGAGACCCATTTCCTTCATAACGTCGACCTGACGCTGTAATTCCTTTTCTTCAAGCTCTCCGTTCCAGCTCCAGAACGGCTTGCCGCGGTATTCGCCGCCGGGTGAATCGAACGTTTTTAAGAGTTCTGTTTTTTTCATATTTTTATCCTTTCGGTTATTTATCGCGCATGCTGCGTAAATCGAAATAAGGCTGTCGCGGTGCGGCAGCCATTTCGTTTGTTATTTGAGCTTTTCAAAATCCTCAACAAGCTTACTCAACGCTTTGTTTATACGCGTGGTGTTCTTCTTTGTCGTGGATGCGATGTCGTTCGAGCCTTTCTTTACCATTGTACGCATAGCGGAGTAAAGACCGGCGACCGCGCTTTCCTCGGCCATATATCCTATGTCGCAGGTACGGTTTGCGAATATGATCGGAAGCATATCGTAGGATTCAGCGTCGCGCGCGCCCTTTGTCTTCAGCGATTTTTCGTAATAAGCGGGCGTTAAAATGTTCTTGCCTTCGACCGCGAGCGCCTGCATGAGCATTCCGGCGCGTTCAAGCTTTTCATTGTCGTTTTTCAGATTGCTCGTTATCATAGCGCAGAGCGTGACGGCGGCGACGGAGTGGGTGGTGTATTCCTTCTGCGCCTCGTCAAATTTCGGGCACGGGATTATACCGTAGTCCGTCTCCATTTCACGAAGTCTTATAGCGCACTGCATGACCTCGGAGTAGAACAGAGCTCTGTCCTCCTCGAACATCGCCTGAGCGAGCAGGTGAACGGCGGGGTTGACGCTTGAGAAATCGTGGCAGTCAAACGTGACCTTGTTCTTTGAGTAGTAAATGCTTATTATCTTGTCTATGATCGCGGAGTTGCGTTCGTTGTTGAAATCAAGATAAGGAACGTCGGAATTGTCTTTCCTGATTATCCTGCCGTCCGCGGCGTAGAAAAGTCCCTGTATGAAGTCTATCGTCGTTGCGATGCCGAATTTATCCTTTTCATCGGGCTGGCTGTTGTTGTTCACGTCCTCGTAGAAATCCTTCGACAGCTCGTAAAGCTTGTCAAACGTCCATTTTCCTTCCTTGACGAGGCTGTAAATATCGAGGTCAAGGTTGTTCGCAAGCTTTTTGTTGAACATCATGACCCACGTCGCGTCGTTGTCCATGGTCGTTATCTCGCCCGTGGCAAAGTAGTTTATGCCGCCGATGGACGACTGGGACAGATACGACTGATCCCACACGTCGCTTGCAAGATCTATGTGAGGCACCGATTCAAGGTTGATGAGGTATCCGCTCTGCGCAAGCGTATAGGCGTTTGACATAACCTGCATTACGATATCGTATTCCTTGTCGCCCGAGGTTATATCCTTTTTGACAAGGTTTCCGATGGAGCCGCGCGTAGCGTCTTCTATAATGGTAGTCTTTATGCCGTATTTGTCCTCAAGCAGGGTCATTCTCGCGTAGACCGCGCTTTTGACCGGGTCGTCGCTGTCTTCCTCGGCAAAGAAGTCCCTGCACTCCCATTCGTTGTCTCCGTAGCCGGGGCAGAGGATAACGAATTCTTCGTTATTGAATTTCCTCTCGGGTACGTAATACGTGTCCTCGGGTTCCGTTTCCGCTTCCGTTTCAGCCACCGTAGTGACGACGTCGGAATCTTTTGTTTCTGTGGCGCCCGCAATTGACGGGGTGTTTGTCTGACATCCCGCAAATACGGAAACACACGTCATCGCCGCAAGAAGAAGAGCTAAGACAGATAATCTTTTTTTCATATTTATATCCTTTCGTATTTTTTTATATTGTACCACTAATGCGCCGCGTTGTCAATAGAAACAGAGCAATATTATAATTGTAAAATTTTATTATAACCTCTTTTTTTATTAACATTAACGCGTTATAATATATACGGATAATTATAACTTCAGAAGGACGGTAGTAAATGGCAAAAAAGACCATATCCAATGAGGATATCACACAATTAAAAGGACCGGACAGAATAAGGCTGCGCCCGGGCGTCATGCTCGGCTCGGACGGCATAGACGCCGTTATTCAGACCGTGTTCGAGATAGTATCGAACTCCATAGACGAGGCGAGAGAGGGCTACGGCGATCTTATCAACATAACCCTTTTTAACGACGATTCGGTCGAGGTGGAGGACTTCGGGCGCGGTATCCCGCTCGATTATAACAACAAAGAGCAGAGATACAACTGGGAGCTCATTTTCTGCGAGCTTTACGCGGGCGGAAAATACAACAACAACTCCGAGAGCGGAAACTATGAATTTGCGATAGGCACGAACGGTCTGGGAGCCTGTTCAACGCAGTATTCGAGCGAATATATGAACGTAAGATCGTACCGCGACGGCTTCGTATATTCGATAGATTTCAAGGAAGGCTACGCGGTGACGGAGCTTACCAAAACGGAACTCTCGCGCAAGGAAAAGCGCACGGGCACCGTCATAAAGTGGAAGCCGGATATAAAGGTATTTACCGATATAAAGATTCCGCGCGACGTGCTTTCCGATATAATCCGCAAGCAGGCGATAGTCAACGCCGGACTGAAATTCCGTATGAGATTTCAGAACGAGGACGGGAATTTCGACGAGGCGGAGTATTACTACGAGCAGGGTATAAAAGAATACCTGACGGAGCTGGCGGGAGAAAGCATACTCACTCAGCCCGTGTTCTGGCAGAGCGAGGGCGTAGGACGCGACCGCGAGGACAAACCCGAATATAAGGTCAAGTTTGAAATGACGTTCTGCTTTACAAAGGGCGTCGGAGAGCTTCAGTGCTTCCATAACTCAAGCTTTCTTGAAAACGGCGGCTCGCCCGAAAAAGCGGTACGCATGGCGTTCACCTCCGCGATAGACAAGTATTCAAAGACCGTCGGCAAAGCAAAGGCGGATATGCGCATACCGTTTTCCGACATAGCCGATTCGCTCGTTATTATTGTCAACAGCTTTTCGACATACTGTTCATACGAAAATCAGACGAAAAAGTCCATAAACAACAAATTCATATACGACTTTCTGACAAACTATATCAAGCGCAATCTTGAGATCTATTTCCTTGAGAAGCCGTCCGAGGCGGACGCTTTATATAAGCAGATTATCATAAACAAGAAAAGCAGAGAGGCAGCCGAGGCGGCGAGAGCCAACATAGTCAAGGAGCTTGCTCCCGCGACCGCGGATATCACAAAGCGCGTCGAAAAATTTGTGGACTGCCGCTCGCGCGATCCGCATGAGAGGGAGCTCTTCATAGTGGAGGGCGACTCGGCGCTGGGCTCCTGCAAGCTCGCGCGCGACCCGTATTTTCAGGCTGTGATGCCCGTACGCGGCAAAACTCTGAACTGCCTGAAAAGCACGGACGCGAAAATTCTTCAAAGCCAGATAATCATGGACCTTGTAAAGGTTCTCGGCTGCGGCGCGGAGATAAAAGCGGGCAAAAAGGGAGAATCCGCGTTCAATATCAACAATCTGCGTTTCCATAAGATAATAATCTGCACGGATGCTGACGTTGACGGATTTCAGATAAGAACGCTTATTCTGACTATGTTCTACCGCCTGCTTCCCACGCTCATATCCGAGGGGTACATTTATATAGCGGAATCTCCGCTTTACGAGATAACGTGCGGCAAGGAGACGGAATTTGCGTACGACGACAACGAGAAAGCGGATATACTGAAAAAGTACGAGGGCAAAAAGGTCGTGATACAGCGCAGCAAAGGTCTCGGCGAGAACGAAGCGGATATGATGAAGCTGACGACTATGTCGCCCGCGACACGCCGTCTGATAAGGATACAGCCGTGCAACGCCGAGGAAACATACGAAATGTTCGATACGCTTCTCGGCAACAACCTGGACGCAAGAAAAGAGTTTATTTCGGCGCACAGTGAAGAATATTACCAGGACGCCGATATATAAAGGATAGGGACATCTGAAATGGCAAGAAAAAAGAAAGTACAGCAAACAGAGGATCTGCCGGAGGCGGAGATCAAGGATCAGCTTATAGTAGACACGCTTGAAACGAACTATATGCCCTATGCGATGAGCGTTATCCTGAGCCGCGCGATACCGGAGATAGACGGCTTCAAACCCGCGCACAGAAAACTGCTTTACACAATGTATAAGATGGGACTGCTTGACGGTCCGCGTACAAAATCGGCGAACGTCTGCGGAGAAACGATGAAGCTTAATCCCCACGGCGACGCCTCGATATACGATACCATGGTAAGGCTTACGCGCGCGAACGAGGCGCTTCTGCACCCGTTCGTCGACTCGAAGGGTACGTTCGGCAAGCAGTACAGCCGCGATATGGCGCCCGCGGCGCCGCGTTATACGGAGTGCAAGCTCGCGCCGATCTGCCGCGAGGTTTTGGGCGGCATAAATAAAAACGCCGTTGAAATGGTTGACAACTACGACGGCTCGATGAAGGAGCCGGTCCTGATGCCGACCGCGTATCCGAACATACTCGTTTCGGCAAATTCCGGTATCGCCGTCGGTATGGCGACAAATATCTGCTCGTTCAATTTAGGCGAGGTCTGCGACGGCACGATAGAGCTTTTGAAAAATCCGAAAACGTCGCCCGACAGGATGCTCGATATAATAAAAGGTCCCGATTTTCCGCTCGGCGCTCAGATCGTCTTTGACAGAGAGAAAATGAGAACGATATACGAGACGGGAGCCGGCTCGTTCATAATGCGCTCGAAATACGCGTACGACCGGGAAAACAACTGCATAGACGTGCTTGAAATCCCTTATTCCACCTCTATCGAAAAGGTGATAGAGGAGGTCACGAAGGGCGTCGCCGAGGGCAAGATAAAAGAACTGTCCGACATACGCGACGAAATAGGCTACGAGGGCTTCCGCCTTACGCTGGATCTCAAGCGCGGCACGGATCCCGAAAAACTCATGGCAAAGCTTTTCAGGATCACGTCGCTGCAGGACAGCTTTGCCTGCAACTTCAATATAATAATCGACAAAAAGCCCGTCGTCTTAGGCGTGAACGACATCCTTCTCGAATGGATAAAATTCAGAATGGGCTGCGTGAAGCGCGAGCTTGAATTTGACCTCAACACCAAGCGCGACAAGCTTCATCTGCTTCTGGGCCTCGGCAAAATACTGCTCGACATAGACAAAGCGATAGCGATAGTCAGAGGCACGGAAAAAGAAGCGGACGTCGTACCGAACCTGCAGAAAGCGTTCGACCTTACGGAAATACAGGCCGAATACGTTGCGGAAATAAAGCTCCGTTATCTCAACCGCGAATATATCTTGAACAGAGTAAAAGAGATATCTGCGCTGCAGGAGGAGATAAAGGATCTTGAAGAGACGATAAAGAGCGAAAAGCGCATAAAGGATATCATAATAAAACAGCTTACCGAAATTAAGAAAAAATACGGTTTGCCGAGAAAGACGGAGATACTTTACGATACAAACGAGCTTCCCGAATACAAGCCCGACGAGGACGTGGAGAATTTCAATTTGTCCGCCGTATTCACAAAGCAGGGATTTTTCAAAAAAATACCTCTCACGTCTTTGCGGAGCGGAGAAAACCATCTGTTCAAGGATGGGGATTATATACTCTGCCGCGAAAACTCGGAGAATATTAAATCCGTGATATTCTTATCGGATAAGGGTCAGATGTACCGCGCAAAGCTCTCCGATTTCAAATCTTGCAAGGCGTCGGATCTCGGCGACTATATACCCGCGAAGCTCGGCTTTGACGAGGGCGAGCGCGCCGTCTACATGAAGGTCGTCGACGATTATTCGGACAAGCACAATATGATATATATTTTTGAGAACGGAAAGGGCGTAAAGGTCCCGATGTCGGCGTATGAGACAAAGGGCAACAGAAAGAAGCTGACGGGCGCGTACTCCACAAAATCACCGCTCGCCGCCGCGTTTTACGAGGATGAGCCGTTCAATATCGCGCTCGTCTCCGACGCAAAGCGCGCCATACTGTTCTCGACAAAGCTGATACCCGTAAAGCCCACGAGATCGGCGGGCGGCGTAACGCTGTTCTCGCTGAAAAAGGGACAGAAGATAGCCGCCGCTTTCCGCGAGGCGGATTCGCCTTATGAGAGCATTTCAAAATACAGAAAGATCAAGCTGCCCGCGACGGGCTCGCTTCTGGAAGAATTCGATATAAACGCACAGCAGGTCAAAATGGATATATGAGGAGCGTTATGAAAAGAAAAGCAGAGTTTATCAAAAAAACCGCGCTGACCGTTATATTCCTTGCGGTCATAATGTCTTCGTTCGCTTTCGGCGTAACGGAGAACTACACTACGGAAAACGACCCGCTCGTATCCTTGTCATACATAAACGGCGTCCTGACGCCCGCTTTTGAAAAATACGTTGACGAGAAGGTCAAAAACGTCTCCGTCGACGAGATAGCGGCGTCTCTCATGAACAACGAGAGCTTTAAGGAATACATAGCGTCCGTTATCGCCGCGCAGACTCACGGCGGCGTTTCCGGTTCCTCGGCAAGCGAGGAATTCATGACCGTGGAGCTTGCCGCGGGCAAGAAGATAACCGCTAACGGAAAGTGTGAGATTATCGTCCGCAAGGGACAGGCGGCGGCTTTCTGCACGTCTGAGGGCGCGGTAAAGGATCTTTCCGCAAACAAGATCCTTTCAAACGGAGACGGCGTGACGCTCGGCAATTTTATTGAAATTTCGTTTTCGGGTGACGCGGGTATATTATCCCTGTACACCCCGACGGAAATACTTATAAGAGGAGAATTCATTGTCGGTGAGTAAAAAGAACAGCGATGACAAAAAGAATAAGCAGACGATCATAGTACGCGTAATCTGTATAGTACTCGCTTTGCTTATGCTCGGCGGAGTAATAGCCGCCACTGTTTTGTCAACTCAGGCAGTCGGAGAAGACGTGACCGAAACGGACGTGACCGAAACGGACGTGACCGAAACGGACGCGACCGAAACGGACGTGACCGAAACGACGGAGCCTGAGCAGACGGTACCCGAAGAAACGGAGAACAACTCCGTTTTTTCGGCGTCCGACTATCTCATCCGCGTCGGTATCTCCTTCCGCGACGGTACGCTTGACAGTCACCGCGTCCGTACGCACAAGGGCGCGCCGGGCTTCAGGCTCTATAAAACGACGAAAAGCAACGGGCTTGAGTATATCTGGACGCTTTACAATAACGACGTTTCCGTATCCGAGACTGGAAATTTAAGAAGATCAAGCGGCGACGAATGGTATTATTACGCCTCGGCGTCAAACACCGCCGCGGGCGGCTATCATCTGCAGCTTTTGAACGAATATACAAGCAGAAAGGAAGCGGAGCAGGCGATATCGGATCTGAAGGACGCCGCAGAGGCGCTTGAGGTTCCGGTGTTTCCCGCGTATCTGAACGGTAAATACTATATCAGAGTCGGCGCGTTCGGCTCTGCCGATCAGGCGGAATCCGAAAAAGAGGTCATAGAAAACGCACTCGCCTCCGAATGCAGTGTCACATCTCCCACGGCAACGTCGATTACAGTGTTGGATCACAACACAGCGGAGGTCCTCTTTGATTTCGATATGGAGGACTTTGAGTACGGCCTGGGTCTGTACTGCCTTGACAATAACGGAGAAAAAGACTATATAAAGACGTATAAGGGCTATTATTACGACGGCGTTTTTGAATTCAGACGGTATAAAAACTCTTCCGTCGACGGTGTTACGATGATACTTATCTCCGAGCTTGAAACGTACGTGACATGCGTCGTTCCGTGGGAGATATACAACACCTGGCCGGTCGAGACGATGAAGGCGTTTTCAATATGCGCCCGCACGTTTGCGATCGCCAACAGCCACGAAAACGCAAAACACAAGGATTACGACTGCGACGTTTGCGATTCAAGCGACTGTCAGGTCTGCAAGGGCTTTGACCGCGTGAATCAGAACGTCATAAACGGCGTTAAGGCTACGGAAGGACAGATCCTTCTGTGCGACGGCGAGACGATAACCACGTACTATACGGATCTGGGCGGCGGCAGCATGGCGGCGGCGCACGAGGTCTGGAATATGGATAAAAGAAAATACCTGGTCGGTCAGATGACGCCGTGGGAGGATCTTTCCGTATCCAGATTCGGAGACTGGCAGTTCACAGCGACGCCCACGGAGCTTTTGCAGAAGGTGCGTAACGCGGGATATACAAATCTCAAGGGCGCGGTCGACGATATAAAAATAAACCGTCTTTGCGAAAATTCAACGTACGTCTATTCCATAACGATAACGGATACGTACGGAACGAGCGTGACCATAAACAGATGCAGAAACGTAAGAAACGCTCTGTCCGGACTTATGTACGCAGCAAACTTTGTGATAGAGCATAACGGGAGGATAGAGGACGGCATAAACCACGAATTGCAGGAAGTGATATCGGGCGTTTACGTAATGACCTCGGACGGGATCAAAATGATAGACGGAGAACAGAGGATAAACGTCGTGACGGATAACGGTCTGAAGCAGGAGTATCTGCCGGAGAGGCTGACCGTCAAAACCTCGTCTTCTCTCGTATCACAGACAGTGCTTATCAAAACGGGAGAGATAATAGGCTCGGGTACGGGCAGCCCGTCGTCCGATTTCAAGTTCATCGGTCACGGAAACGGCCACGGCGTCGGCGCAAGCCAGTGGGGCTGCAAGGATCTGGGAAACCTCGGCTACACTTACGATCAGATATTGTATACGTACTATCCGAATACCGCGGTCGCGGATTATTGGGAGTATCTCTCGTCAAAAGAATAAAAAAACGCTGACGGAAAACGCTTATAACGCTTTCCGTCAGTTTTGATGTTTTTGCGATGTTTCAGAAATATAAAATATCAAACCCCGTATCGTCGTCGTTTGTGTATTTGCCGTACGCTTCGCTTATACCGCCGTCGAGGAATACCGGGATATATTCCGCTATGCGGTTGTTTTCCTTTGTGTTTTTTATATCGTCTATATCCATAAAAAACACGTCGCCCTCCTCCGTGCCGTCCGTCAGTTCGCCCTCGTAATCGGAGGTTTTGTACAGATACACTATGTATTTGTCGTTATTGTCAATATTGTGCCAGTGAATAACGCCGCAGAATTCAAGGTTTCTGACGGTCAGACCCGTCTCCTCCTTCGCCTCTCTTACCGCCGCGTCGTAAAAGCTCTCGCCGGGCTCAACGTGACCGCCGGGGAACGAAATGCCGCACCAGCTCAGCTTTCTGTTTATGACCACGGCTTTGTTTTCCTCTTTGTTATATATCATTATCATATTGGTGTGCTCGGTTACAAACGTTCTTCCCATATTTTTTTATCCTTTTTATTTATTATAAATATTTTACCTTATTTTTTCCGTAATTTCAAGATATAACTTGAAATTTTATTTTTATTTTGGTATAATAAAGAAAAATCACGTCGGAGGTATCATTATGCTTGACAAAAAAACGCTTTATGATAAGATATACGCCTGCTGGCTCGGCAAAAACATAGGAGGCACGCTCGGCGGACCGGTAGAGGGCAGGATGCAGGTGCTTGATATCAAATGGTATCCGGTTTTGTCGGACGAGGGCGCTTTGCCGAACGACGACCTTGATCTTCAGCTCGTCAACCTTCACGTTCTGCAGAACAAGGGACCGTATATTTCAGCCGACGATATAGCGGAAGCGTGGAGAGAGCACGTATATTTTCCGTTTGACGAATACGGTTATGCGTCCACAAATATGCGTATGGGCTTCAAGCCGCCGTTTTCCGGCAAATTCGATAACGTTTTCACGGACTGTATGGGTTCTCCGATACGTTCGGAAATATGGGCGGCGGTATGCGCGGGCGATCCCGTGCTTGCCGCAAGCTACGCCGTGCGCGACGCCGTTGTCGACCATGCGGGCGGCGAAGGCGTGAACGGGGAGATCTTCAACGCCGCGCTTCAGGCAAAGGCTTATGAATGCGACGACAAGGAGGCGCTTATAGAAGCCGCGCTCGCGTGCATTCCGAAGCAGTCGAACGTTTATAAAGCCGTCGCGTATGCGCTTTTGCTTTACAGAGAGAAAAAGACGATATTTGAGACGCGAGAGCTGATATTAAAGGAATACGGCTCGCCGAACTTCACCTACGCGCCGCAGAACATTGCCTTCGGCGTATGCGGTATACTTTACGGCGAGGATTTTGAGGACGCGATATTGAAAACCGTAAATCTGGGCTACGATACGGACTGCACTGTCGCGACGGCCGCCGCGACCTTAGGCATTATGTACGGCACCTCGTACATCCCCGAAAAATGGAGCAAGCCGATAGGAGATAAGATATCCGTTTCCTCTATGATAAAAGGCTTGCCTGCGCCGAAAGACTTAGACGAACTTACAAAAGAGAGCATACGGCTGCACAATATGATAAAGTATGCGGACAGGGACGCGATCATCGCCGCAACACCGTCAAGGACAGACGCGGATTATCAGAGGTATATCATAACATCTGACGAGAAAAGCGGCGTTTACGCAACGCTCCGCTATATGACGGATCCCGTGTGCGCGCCGGATCACGATTGCCGCGTAAGCGTAGAGATAGTGAATAACAGCCGGTGGTTCTGGAATATCAAAGCGGAGCTTATCTGCCCGGACGGCTTTTACTGTAACGACAAGCCCGAGGTCAAAATCGACGCAGAGAGCGCGGAAAAGATGGAATTCACGCTGAAAGCCGACAAAATGCCGGAAAAGAGATACGAGCGTATCTGTCTTTGCATAACGAGGATAAACGACGGCTCGGTCTGGAGCGAATACAGGCTTCCGTTCACCGTCCTGCGTCCGAACGTGTGGTATATAAACGGCGAAAAACAGTATGAGGCGGGCTGTAACGTGACGCTTCACGGCGACGCCCCGGAGCACGTCTGCGAGACGACGCTTTACGAGCCGCAGAGCAGAAAAACGGTGCTTATCTGCAACGGCGAACGCCCGATAAAGCTGGAGCTTGACGGAGAGGTCAGATTCGACTCCGACACAGGACTTCATCTGCCCGCGTACCACCGCTCACCGGGACAGCAGAGGGCTTATACGGAGCTTTCGGAGGGTGAACACAAAATAAAGATCACCGTAAAAAACAACGGCAAAGCGCCCGTATTCACGTTCTCGTACAACTCGACGCACGAGGTCTCCGAGCCCGGCAGCTTCTATATGTATACGGACGTCATACTTGAATAAAAACCCGGAAGGACGCACAAAGCGTCCTTTATTTATTAAGAATTATTAAGAAAAATTAAGGTTTTTTATCAAACCGCCGCGTTTATTAAGAATTATTAAACCGGCGGCGAAAGTATTGACTTTTGCCGTTTTTCGGTGTATAATTATCACGGTAAAAGCGGATGACATAACAGCTTCGGAATACGGATCCGCGCTTATCGAATAATAAACAGGAGGTATAGGAAAATGCCGTTCGTACCGATCATCATCGCGGCAGCAGCCGTGATATTAATTATCATAATAGTAGCGCTTTGCTACAAGAAAGCGCCGCCGACAGAGGCGCTCGTAGTCACGGGACTCGGACACAAGGAGCCGAAAGTTATCTCGGGTAAAGGCACCGTCGTTATCCCGGTCCTTCAGAGAGTTGACCACCTTTTGATGAGAATAATGAAGGTGGACGTCAAGACGCCGCAGACGGGCGTCAAAACAAAAGAGGGCGTGCCGCTCTGGCTCGACGCCGTTGTCACGATACAGGTTTACGCAAACAGCTCTACCGTAACGGATAAGGAAATAGAGCAGTCCGGCTGCAAGACGAAAAAAGAATACATAATCATGCGTCAGCAGGCGGCTATCTCCAACTTCTTAGGCTACAACGAGGAGACGATTAGCAATAAAGTGAACGACGTGCTCCAGGGCAACCTGCGTGAGATCGTCGCTACGATGACAGTGCTTGACGTTTTGACAAAGCGCAAGGAGTTTGCGGAAAGCGTTATAGAAAACGCTCGTCCCGACCTTGCCAAAATGGGACTTGAGGTCGTAACGTTCAACATTCAGGACATACAGGATGCTGTTGATGCCTGCGGCTCGCGCCACGGAGTAGTGGAGGCGATAGGCGTTCAGAGAGAGATGGAGGTAAAACGCGACGCAGAGGAGGCGAGAGCCGTCGCGATGCGTGATATCGAGGTCGCAAAAGCAAACGCCGAAAGAGAGACCGCGCAGAAACGCGCCGAGGCGGAAAAGCTCACCGCCGAAGCGAATACCTCGCTTGCATTGAGGCAGGCTGAGCTGAAAGCGCAGTCCGACAAAGCGAGAGCGGATGCGGAAGCCGCGGGACGCATTCAGGTCCAGGTGCAGGAAAAGATAAGAAGGCAGGCGGAGGCTGACGTAGCCATAGCCGCACAGGAAAAAGAAATACTCCGCGCCGAAAAGGAAGCGGAGGTAAAACAGAGACAGCTTGACGCG
>CACZOH010000114.1 GCA_902782785.1 uncultured Ruminococcus sp.
TCTTATGGCGAATGAGATCAAAGCCCCCGAAAACAAACCGGAGGTCAAGAAAAAGGAGAATCTGTGGAAGCGCTTTGTCAAGTTCTTAAAGGACTATAAGGGCGAGTTCAAGAAAATAACGTGGCCCACGCCGAAGCAAACGGCGAAGAACACGGGCATCGTTATTGCCGCAATGGTCGTAGTCGGACTTTTTGTCGTTCTGCTTGACCTTGCATTTTCACAGATCATAGGTCTGCTCGGTAAAATCGGAAGCTGACCGCAAAAAATCACGCGCGCCTGTTATGCGGGGGCGTGCGGATAACAAGTCTTCCGCATAAAGAAAGAGGCTTGCTATGATGGATGATTACTCCCCCGAACCTAAATGGTACGTAGCGCATACGTATTCGGGATATGAGAACAAAGTCATGGACGATATCAAAAAGATCGTGGAGAACAGAGGACTTCAGGACGTCGTAACCGACGTTCGCATCCCCGTCGAGGTCACCGTTGAGATGGACGGAGACGTTGAAAAAAGACACGAGACGAAGATATTCCCGAGCTACGTTCTCGTAAAAATGGTGATGAATGATTTTACATGGCACATAGTCAGAAACATCCGCGGCGTGACCGGCTTCGTCGGTCCCGGTTCCAAGCCCGTCGCTCTGACGGACAAAGAGGTCGCGGAATGGGGTCTTGAGCCCGAGGGAAGCGAAGAGACGCCCGTCGTCAGGAAATCGGCGCTTGGTTTTGCCGTCGGAGATACGGTCAAGGTCAAGGAAGGCGTTATGTTCGGTATTTCCGAGGTCATCGTTGAAGAGATCTCTTCTGACGAACGCAAGGTAACCTGCAAAGCGTTCATGTTCGGTCGTGAAACGACCATTGAGCTCGATGCGGCGGATCTGTCACCCATAAAATAAGCCGCGCAGATAAATCTGCAAACGCGCCGGATGGCATTTGCCGCTTTTCCGGTGTCGATCGTGGGAGGAAGATAAATTTTTTCGTGTCTTCCGACAATAACCACATACGGAGGTAATAGAAATGGCAAAGAAAATAGTAGCTTACGTTAAGCTCCAGTTACCCGCGGGCAAAGCTAATCCCGCGCCGCCTGTAGGTCCCGCACTTTCTCCTCACGGAGTATCGAGCCCGAACTTCTGTAAAGAGTTCAACGAGAGAACGAAGAACGATATCGGTCTGATCATACCCGTCGTCATAACGATATATGCCGACCGTACGTTCACGTTTATCACAAAGACTCCGCCCGCCGCCGTTCTTATCAAGAAGGCTTGCGGTATCGAGTCCGGCTCCGCAGTACCGAACAAGACCAAGGTAGCCACAATAACAAAAGAGCAGGTCAGAAAGATCGCGGAAACAAAAATGCCCGACCTTAACGCCGGCTCCATAGAAACGGCTATGAGCATGGTCGCCGGAACAGCCCGCAGCATGGGCGTTACGGTAGTAGACTGAAGAGGAGGATAAACGATATGTTCAGAGGAAAAAAGTATAAGGACAGCGCTAAACTCGTTGACCGCACAAAGCAGTACGATGAAAAAGAAGCGTTCGACCTTCTCGTTCAGACCGCTAAGGCAAAATTTGATGAAACCGTGGAAGCTCACATCCGTTTAGGCGTTGACAGCCGTCACGCAGACCAGCAGGTCAGAGGCGCCATCGTCCTTCCGAACGGCACGGGCAAAACGGTCCGCACCCTCGTTTTCGCAAAGGGTGACAAGGCTGACGCCGCCGCGGCGGCAGGCGCCGATTACGTAGGCGCAGAGGATTACGTCACAAAGATAACAAAGGAAAACTGGTTTGAGTTTGACGTTGTTATAGCTTCTCCCGATATGATGGGCGTTATAGGCCGTCTCGGTAAGGTCCTCGGTCCTAAAGGACTTATGCCTAACCCCAAAGCCGGCACCGTCACTCCCGACGTTGCGCGCGCCGTTAAGGAAGCAAAAGCCGGTAAGATCGAATACCGTCTTGACAAAACGAACATCATCCACTGCCCGATAGGAAAATCCTCCTTCGGTTCGGAAAAGCTGATGGAAAACTTTGACGCTCTCATGGGAGCCATAATCAAGGCGAAACCCGCAGCCGCTAAAGGTCAGTACCTCAAGAGCGTATGCATAGCCTCGACGATGGGCCCCGGCATCAAGCTGAACAGCGCAAAGCTCGGAGTCTGATCCGATAATAACGCAAAAAAAGCTGCCGCTCAACGCGGCAGTTTTTTTGCGCCGCTTATTGACACGGCGCGGGTCATGTGATATAATTTCGTTGTATGAGAGGTTTTTATGTATAAAATTCTTTTTGTCTGCCACGGAAATATATGCAGAAGCCCGATGGCGGAGTTCTGTATGAGGGATCTTTTAAAAAAGGCGGGATACGAAAACAGAGTTTCCGTCGCCTCCGCCGCGACGAGCACGGAGGAGCTCGGCTGTCCCGTCTATCCGCCCGCGAGAAGAAAGCTCAGAGAGCACGGTATAGACTGCGCGGGAAAGACGGCGCGCCGCATGACCGCAGCCGATTACGGTGAATTCGATATGATAATCGGCATGGACCGTGCGAATATGCGCAATATGACGCGGATAGCGGGCGGGGACAAAGACGGCAAATATCATCTTCTGCTTGAGTTTGCGGGCAGGGACGGTGATATAAGCGACCCGTGGTATTCGGGCGATTTCGATTCCGCGTGGGACGATATAGAAGCCGGCTGCCGCGCGCTTCTGCGGTACCTCGTCAAATCAAAGGTAATATAATATGAATAAAGAAAATATAAAAAGATTATTTGAAAAATACTGTCTGATGCTCCGCATAACTCCGCAGTGGGACGTAAAGCTTGTGTTTGTTGACGATCCGGAATGGAAAAAAACGGGTGATTTCAAAATAGACTGCGACGACAGAAAAGCGGTGCTTTATCTGAACGCGGCAAACCCGAAGCAGGAAAACCCGGAGGAGGTAATAATACACGAGCTTATGCATATAAAGCTTTACCCCCTCGATCAGGTCACGGAATCGCTCATTACGAGCAATTTTGAAGAGGGCACCGGCAGTTACGAATTTGCGTACAACCAGTTTTTCAGCGCGCTCGAGCAGACCGTTGAGGAGCTTGCGAAATGCTTTCTTCTTCAATACGGAGAAAACAGGGAGCTTTCATACGGCAGATGTGAGAAAAACAAATCCTTTAACGAATTATACGACGGATTAAAAAATATTGATTAGACGGGAGGCTTATCATGTCGGAATTCAAGGATCTCAGAATAGTTGACAACTTTTATCAAACCTCGCTTTTCTTTCCAATGCCCGCGTCTTGCGGATGAGAGCGGAGCTTCTGCCCGTAAGACAGACGACGCTTTCGTCCGTGCGATACGCCGCGGACAGAACAGATCCGACCGTTCATTTTACGGACGACGCGCTGCAGATGATAGTAAACGTCCCGCGTATTTTCCTGCCGACGGTCCTGCGCGGCTGCGTGTCATGGGCGAAGGAAAACAACGTCACGGAGATCTCCGCCGTTGAGATGAAAATAATAAACGACAAGCGGAGCAAGGAAAAAAACAAGTAATAAAAAAGGTGCCGCCGGCGCGCGGAAACAGTCGGCGCGGCAGACACCGGATCACACTGAAGAAGCGGCTGCCTTGTTGACAACCGCTTTTTTAATCATATTCAGTCTTCGTCGGTCGGACCCTCGTCGTCCTCTATGTACGAGAATTCCTCGTTGCACGCGGGCCAGATAAGGTGCGCGTAATCCACCGTGGGAGGAACGCAGATCGTTTCCCCGCAATTCGGACACTCTATCTCGATCACGTCGTCGTCATAATCCTCGTCTTCAAAGTCTTCGTCGTCCTCGTCCTCTTCATCGTCATAGTCTTCGTCGTCATAATCTTCTTCGTCGTCGCCGTACAGGTATTCCTCTACGTCGCCCAGATCTTCGTCAAGCTCTTCAACGTACTCGTTCAAACGGTCGCATTCGTCCTCAAGCGCCGTAACGCTGTCGGCAACGTCCTCAAGCATGCTTATTACCTCGCATAAAAGCTTGCCTTCGTCCGTCTCCTTGCTTATTTTCAAGCCCTCTGCCAGACCCTTAAGATATGCTGCCTTTTCACCTAACGTCATTGCGGTTCTCCTCCCTTCGCTTTTTTTAAATTACTGCTGTTTCGCTCTTTCGAGATACTCGCCCGTTCTCGTGTCTATTCTTAAAACGTCGCCCTCGTTTATGAACAGCGGGACCTTTATCGTCGCGCCCGTTTCAAGCGTGGCGGGCTTCGTCGTGCCGGTGGCGGTATCGCCCTTGAAGCCGGGCTCCGTCTCCGTTACCGCAAGTTCAACGAACATCGGCGGCTCTACCGCGAATATGTTGCCCTTGTACGATACTATCCTGCATATCATCTCTTCTTTTACGAACTTGAAGTTGTCGCTCAGCTTGTCCGCGTCAAGCGGTACGAGCTCGTAGGATTCAAGATCCATGAAATAGTACAGACCGCCGTCGTTGTAGGAATACTGCATATCCTTTCTCTCAACAACAGCCTCCTCGAATTTATCCGTCGGCGAGAAGGAACGCTCTATCACGGCGCCCGTGATAACGTTCTTCATCTTAGTGCGGACAAACGCCGCGCCCTTGCCCGGTTTTACGTGCTGGAACTCGACTATCTGCATGACCTGACCGTCAAGCTCAAATGTTTTTCCGTTTCTGAAATCGCCTGCCATTAACATAATGGTATTCCTCCGTTTTTCTCTTTATCGCTAATATAATACACTAAACATTAAGTATTGTCAATACTAAATATAAAATAAATTTTAAATTTCAATAAGATTTTTATCGGATCCCGTTATATCTCTGCATCCGTCCGCGTAATAAAGGACCATATCCTCTATCCTGCAGCCGTATTTTCCGGCTATGTAAATACCCGGCTCTACCGTTATGACGTGACCCTGCGACAGCTTTTTGCCGTCCGAACGGAAGCTGACGCCGGGCGCTTCGTGAATGTATAAGCCGACGCCGTGTCCGAGACTGTGACCGAACGTGCCGGGATAGTCCCTGTCGATTATATCGCGGGCGATCTTATCGAGCCCGGCGAGATCCGCGCCCGGCACCGCCGCCTCGAGCGCCGCCTCCTGCGCCGCTTTTACCGTGTTGTAAAGCTTTTTCATATCGTTGTCCGCCTTGCCGACGACGACCGTCCTCGTCATATCGGAGCAGTAGCCGTTGTACTTGCAGCCGTAGTCCATGGTAAGGAAGCCGCGCTGTACCTTTACGTCGCGCGGTACGCCGTGCGGCATCGAGGACGCCGCGCCGGATACTGCGATCGTATCGAACGCCACGCACTGTCCACCGTGCGTGCGCATATATACCTCAAGCTCAAGCGCGACTTCTTTTTCGGTCCTGTCCGTGGAGATGAAGCCTAAAATGTGCTTGAAAGCCTCGTCCGCTATGCTCTGCGCTTTCGCTATGCTGTCAAGCTCGTCGTCGTCCTTGAATTCGCGCAGCGCGTCCACCGCGCGGCCTATCGGGATGAACTCCACGTCCTCAAAACGCTTTTTGAAGCTATCAAGCTCCGCGACCGTGACGCATTCGTCCTCAAATGCGACGACTTTGACGTTCAGACTGTCAAACAGCTCCTTGAGCGCTCCGCCTTTAAGCAGGACCTTTACGGTACCCTCCGACGCTTCGGCGGCCTCGATATATCGTGAATCCGTGATTAAATACGTCTCCTTCGGCGTTACGAACGCGTATCCGTCAGTATAGGAAAACGCAGTTGCGTAATACTGGTTAACCTCGCTTGTCAGCAGTATGCCGTCGCATCCGGACGGTATGACCTTCTTTATTTTTTCAAATTTGCCTTTCATATTCCGACCTTTTCTTTTTGTTTTTTCTTATTTTATCATAAATTTGTTGATTTGTCAATATAAAAATATCATCTGATATAAAGCAGAAAACACAGGGAAAACAAA
>CACZOH010000115.1 GCA_902782785.1 uncultured Ruminococcus sp.
AAAGTCGCGAAAACCGCAGGAAAACGGAGCTTTTGCGAGAAAACCGGAGCTTTCGCGCCTTCCCGAGTGACGAAACCGAGCCGACATCGAGTCAGCCCCGTTATGGTCCTGTCGCGGTCGTTGACCGCTCCACTCGCTTGCCTCGCTTCATCCGCCCCCGGCGGCGCTCGGCGTGCTCCCCTCTTCGATACCTCTCCGTATTCAAACGTGTGCTTTTTTCAAAAATCGTGCTTATTATAACACATTAGAACGAAAAAATCAAGGGGTTTTCGGGAATTTTATTTTTTTATATTCGGGCAGTGCGAGACGATATAGTTTTTTACGAACTCAAAATCTTCCTTTTGAGCGTAGATCTGATTATGATAGAGCAGGCTGTTGACTTTAATGAGATTTCTTTTGGGGTATGCCTTAACCTTTCTTGTTTTGGAAAATTCCGAATACATTTCCGTGCGCTGTGCGTTCATCCCCGCGGCGGCGGTACGGTAATTACCCGTCGCGAGTCCTATCGTCGTTACGGCTCTGCCTATATTTTTCGCTTTTTTTGCCTGTGAAAGAATCTGCTTATGGTTGATTCCCCGCTCGTCCATTTCAAACTCGACTGTGTATTTTCCGTCCATTATCGCGGCGTAGATGAGATAGCTAACGCCGACGAGCACGGTCATTCCGAGCAGGAATATTCCGAAAATCATAAGCGTGTTAAGCAGTCTTTCCGCTTTGAAGCCTCCCCACTCCGCCGCGTCGATTATGACGATAAGCGCGCAGATACCGAGCAGAATGAAGAAAAATATCTTCCATACGAGCAGAAATATCGTAGGGTTTCTGAAAAGGCTCATTTCATATACCCAGCGGTATTTTCCGTCGCCGAAAAGCGTGACTTTTTCGCTTATTTCCGTTTTACTCTCTTCTGTCCGTGCGGGTGCGTCTGTTAAGGCAGCGCCGCAAAAGGAGCAGAACCGAGCGCCGTCCGTTATGCGCGCTCCGCATTTGCTACAATACATATTTTACTCCCTTTTGAACTTCACGAGCTTCATTTTATCAAGCGCGAGCATTATTCCGGGTATCAGCAAAAGCTGCAGTATTATTCCCGGGAACGCCGTGAGAAAAGCTCCCGAAATGAACGCGGAGAACGTGAACGTGTTCCCTTTAATCCCAAGCAGTATGAGCTGAGCTATGCCCCAGACTATACGGCCTGCGATCATAGCTGCGACAAGGCTTATGTAGACCTTAACTATATTCTGCTTTTTGAATCTGCTGTAAACAAAACCGGTGACAAACGCATACGTCGCAAGCTCGAACGCCATGGCGACAGCCGTAGGATAGATCGGCGGCATACCGAACATAAGCGAACGCAGCAAAGGCAGCGCCGCCGCCATCGGCAGAGCGTACTGCCATCCGCATATCAGCGCGCACAAAAAAACGGGCAGATGCATCGGCAGAAGCATATTTCCTATCTGAGGTATTTGTCCCGTAAGGAACGGCAATAAAAGACCGAGGGCGAAAAACATTGCTGTCAAAAGTAATCTGATCAGATGTTTTTTCATTTTTTTCCTTTCAGCCTATAAGATTTCTGAGGCTGTCGCGCTTATGACCGCCGACGCCCGTGACCGGCTCCGCCTCGTACATCGAGCGGATTATCGACTCCTCGACCGTTTCAACGGTCGCGCGGAAGATGAGATCGAGCGAGTTGTCGTTCAGGATCCTGCACTCCCGCATCTGCTCGGACGGATCTATTCTGTTTGCCGTGGAAAACGCAAGTACCACTTCTCCGCTCCCGCCGCTCGTTATCGCGCCCGTCCTTGCAAGTCCGTTCTGCGCTCTGTGCGTGACGCGCTTGAGCTGACGCGATGAAAGCGGCGCGTCCGTCGATATTATCATAATGCAGGAGCCCTTGTCCTTCGTCTCCTCACCCGTCAGTCTTGCTCCGACCTTGTCGCCGCATATCGTCAGATCGCGGAGCGAACCGAAATTCGTCATAACGAGCGCGCCGACGGTGAACGTTTCGCCCGCGATCTCAAACGTGCGCGACGCGGAGCCTATTCCGCCCTTCAATCCGTAGCAGGTCATTCCCCTGCCAGCTCCGACAGCGCCGAGCTTGAAATCGGACGAAGCCGAGGACAAAGCCGCAAAAACGTGCTCCTCCTTTACGGAAAGCGCCCTTATATCGTTTAAAAACCCGTCGTTGCATTCAAGTATCACGGGGTTTACGGTCCCCTCTTCTCTGCCTATGCCCGCGTTTCTCTCAAGCATATATTTTACGCAAGCGGTAAAGGCAGTGCCGACGGAGAGCGTATTGGTGAGAATGATCGGCGTTTCCGTGTTTCCGAGCTCTTCGATCTGCAAAAGTCCCGTGCTTTTGCCGAAACCGTTTATAACGTGGCACGCCGCCGGGCATTTTTCGTGAAACAGATCGCCTCCGTGCGGCAGAATCGCCGTAACGCCCGTCTGTACGTCGCCGTCCGACAGCGTGAAATGACCGACAGTCACGCCCGGTACGTCCGTTATGAGATTTCTTTTTCCGTGCTTCATTATTCCGAATTCATATTTCATAATCATTACCTCGCAGATATCATATTTTACCACAGAAAATAATAACAAATCAAGTACTTTGATAAAAATCACATCTTATATGAAAGGATTTTTTCAAAATCTATTGAAAATATACAAATTATATGCTATAATTTGATATAATCAGGTAAAGGAGACTGTAATTATGGAACTCAAAGAAATATTGTCAAAGTGCGATCATACGCTTATTTCGCAGACTGCGACGTGGGAGCAGATCAAAGCGATATGCGACGACGGTATGAAATACGGGACCGCGTCCGTCTGCATACCGGCAAGCTACGTTGAAAGAGCCAAAAAATACGTGGGCGACAAGCTTGCGATATGCACCGTCATAGGCTTCCCGAACGGATACGATACGACGGCGGCGAAGTGCTTTATGGCGTACGACGCGGTAAAGAACGGCGCTGACGAGGTAGATATGGTTATAAACATCGGCTGGGTCAAGGACGGGCTTTACGACAAGGTCTTGGATGAGATAAAGGCCATAAAGACGGCGTGCTGCGGCAAACTGCTCAAGGTCATAATCGAAACGTGCCTTCTGACAGAGGAGGAAAAGATACGTATGTGCCGCGTGGTATCGGAATCCGGCGCGGAATACATAAAGACGTCAACGGGCTTTTCCACCGGCGGCGCGACGAAAGAGGACGTGGCGCTTATGAAAAAATACTGTGCTCCGGAGCTTAAGATAAAAGCGGCGGGCGGCATATCGTCCATCGAGGACGCCCGGGATTTCATAAATCTCGGCGCGTCGCGCCTTGGAACGAGCCGTATAGTAAAGCTTGCGAAAGCGCTTGAAAAATAAGGAGGAAGTATGGCAAATTATCCTACGCCTCACATAAAAGCCTCACCCGAAGATTTTGCAAAAACCGTGCTTATGCCGGGCGATCCGCTCCGTTCAAAGCTGATAGCGGAGAGATTTCTGAAAGACGCAAAGCTCGTAAACAACGTGCGCGGTATACAGGGCTACACCGGCGAATATGAGGGCAGGCGCGTATCCGTGATGGCGAGCGGCATGGGTATGCCGTCGATCGGCATTTATTCTTATGAATTATTCAACTTTTTCGGCGTTGAAAACATAATACGCGTGGGCTCGGCCGGCGCTCTGAGCACGGATATAAAGGTGCGCGACATAGTTATGGGAATGGGCGCGTCCACGAACTCAAATTATGCTCATCAGTATCATCTGCCGGGAACGTTTTCGGCGATATGCAGTTATAAGCTGCTCAAGGCCTGCACGGACGCCGCGGACGAGATGGGCGTAACGTATCACGTAGGCAATATCCTCTCCTCCGACACTTTCTATAACGACACGGAGGGTGCGCCCGACGCGTTCTACACGCCGTCGGCCTGGAGCAAAATGGGCGTTATGGCCGTTGAGATGGAGGCGGCGGCGCTGTATATGAACGCGGCGAGATGCGGCAAAAACGCGCTTGCGATATGCACGATATCCGACCATATAATAACGGGCGAGGCAACAAGCGCCGAGGAGCGTCAGAACTCGTTTACGGAGATGATGGAGCTTGCGCTGAAAACCGCGCTCAGACTGTGAGGACCAACAAATGAAACGTGTATTTTTGATCGTTCTGGATTCGCTCGGGATAGGCGAGGAGCCGGACGCGCCGTTGTTCGGCGACAGGGACTGCAATACCCTGAAGCGCATATCGGCATCTGACAAATTCCGCTTTGACAGCATGAAGCGCATGGGGATGGGCAACATAGACGGGCAGGATTATCTTCCGTCCGAGAAAAAGCCGCTCGCCGCAGTCGCAAGACTGCAGGAGCGGTCCATGGGCAAAGATACGACGATAGGTCACTGGGAGATCGCGGGCGTTGTTTCCCCCTCTCCTCTGCCTACGTATCCCGACGGATTTCCGGACGAGGTGATAAAGGAATTTGAGGCGGCGACCGGGCGGAGAGTGCTCTGCAACAAGCCGTATTCAGGAACCGTAGTCATAAACGAATACGGAGAGGAACATATAAAAACGGGCGCTCTTATCGTCTACACCTCCGCAGACAGCGTCTTTCAGATAGCCGCGCACGAGGACGTCGTACCGCTCGGACAGTTATACGAATACTGCAGAACGGCGAGAAAGATACTTAAGGGCAAGCACGCGGTGGGCAGAGTCATAGCCCGTCCGTTCATAACCGTTGACGGAAAGTTTGTAAGAACGGCGAACAGACACGATTTTTCGCTTCTTCCGCCGAAGCAGACGCTGCTCGACGCGCTGAAAAGCGACGGGAAAACGGTGTATGCGGTAGGCAAAATCAACGATATTTTCGCGGGCCGGGGCGTGACGAAGCACGTTATGACGCATGGCAACACAGAGGGGATGAAGGTCGCGCTTGAGGCGCTTGACGAGGATTTTGAAGGGCTTTGCTTTGTAAACCTCGTAGACTTCGATATGCTGTACGGTCACAGACAGGATATCGACGGCTACGCCGCGGCGTTCTCCGAATTTGACTTATGGCTTCCATCGTTTACCGCCGGGATGAAGGATGACGACGTTCTTATCATAACCGCGGACCACGGCTGCGACCCGGGCGACTCACACACGGACCACAGCCGCGAATACGTGCCGATGATAATGTACGGCAAAAACGTCAAGCCCGTAAACCTCGGCACACGGCTCGGATTTTCCGATATAGCGGCGACCGTCGCGGAATATCTTGACTGTGAATACAGAGGAGACGGCAAAAGCTTTCTATCCGAGGTCATAAAACCGACGCAAAAAGAAAAAGCGCTTTGCGCACAAGCTTTTGACGCGATGCAGAGATCTTATTCGCCGTATTCCGGCTACAGGGTCGGCGCGGCGCTTCTGACAAAGAGCGGCAAGATATACAAGGGATGCAACATTGAAAACGCGGCTTATTCCCCGTCGGTCTGCGCAGAGCGGACGGCGATCTTCAAAGCCGTGAGCGAGGGCGAGCGCGAATTTGAAATGCTTGCCGTATGCGGCGGAAAAGACGGGAATTTAAAAGGACTGTTCCCGCCGTGCGGCGTCTGCCGTCAGGTAATGCGCGAGTTTTTGCCGGACGACTTTCCCGTGCTGATGATGAAAAGCAAAACGACGTTCATCAAAAAAACGCTCGGCGAGCTTTTGCCGTATTCGTTCAAGCCCGATAATCTGAAATAAGAGGTAACGATATGAGAATGTATGATATAATCGAAAAGAAAAGAGACGGAAAGGAGCTTTCACCGGAGGAGATAAGCTTTTTCATAGAAGGCTACACAAAGGGCGAGATCCCCGATTATCAGGCGTCGGCGCTCTGTATGGCGATATACTTCCGCGGTATGAGCGAGGCGGAGACCGTCACGCTTACGGAATGCATGGCGAGATCCGGCGACACGCTCGATCTTTCGGATTTCGGCGAGCTTTCAGTGGATAAGCATTCAACGGGCGGCGTCGGTGATAAAACAACGCTCATCGTCGCGCCGATAGCGGCGTGTCTCGGCGGCGTTGTGACGAAAATGTCGGGACGCGGGCTCGGTCACACGGGCGGAACGGTCGACAAGCTTGAGGCGATACCCGGTTACCGCACCTCGTTATCCGAGGAAGAATTCATTTCGCAGTCAAAGCGCATAAACATAGCCGTTATAGGTCAGACGGGCAACCTCACGCCGGCAGATAAAAAGCTTTACGCTCTGCGCGACGTGACGGCGACCGTCAATTCCATACCGCTTATAACCGCGAGCATAATGAGCAAAAAGCTTGCGGCGGGCTCGAAAAACATAGTGCTTGACGTTAAATACGGAAGCGGCGCTTTTATGAAAACGACAGACGACGCGGAAATACTTGCGGAAAACATGGTCAAAATAGGACGCGGCTGTAAAAGAAACGTCACGGCGGTACTGACGAATATGAACGTACCGCTCGGCGAAAATATCGGAAACGCGCTTGAAGTAAAGGAAGCGATAAGAGTCTTGAAGGGCGGGCAGAAAGACGAATTATACGAGGTCTGCGTCGCTCTTGCGACGGAAATGGTCGCGCTGTTCAAAAAAATACCGCCGGACGAGGCGAAAAAGCTCGTTATCGGCGCGATAGACAGCGGCGCGGCGTTATCAAAAATGAGAGAATGGATAAAAGCGCAGGGTGGAGACGAAAGATGCGTTGACGACGAGTCATATCTGCCGTCGGCGGCGGTCATATATCCGGTGCTCTCCCCGACCGACGGATATATCACGGGGACGGACGCGCAGCTTATCGGAGCCTCGGCTATGATCCTGGGAGCCGGACGCGAGTCGAAGGACGACGTCATAGACCCGTCCGCCGGCATCGTGCTTGTCAAAAAGCCGGGCGACAGGGTTAAATCGGGAGACGTCCTCTGCCGTCTGCACACCTCTGACGTGTCAAAGCTCAAAGAAGCGGAAAAGGTATTTTTATCAGCCGTGAAATTCGGCGAAAAAGAGCCCCCGAAGGAGCCGCTTATCTATAAGATAATAAGGTAAAGTATGGTAATGAAAAAAGCTTTTTTAAGTATGATACTGTCTGCCGTTATCCTGCTTTCCTCCTGCACGGGACAAGTATCCGAAACGGCGGACGACGGGACGGTGACCCTTGACGTTACCCGGATACTGACGGAAACGTCAGAGATCACAGAGGAGACGGAGACGGAAGCGGATACGGAAACTGAAACATACGCCGGGACGGAAACGGAACCGGAGGAAACGGAGGAAACGGAATTGAAATGGGAAGGATCACACGTTAAAAAAATGACCGTCGCGGGAGTTGATATATCGGAATATACGATAGTATACGCTCCCGACGGCGATAAAACGATAAGAAACGCCGCCTCTGATCTTGCAAAATACATAAACGGGGCGACGGGCGCCGGAATAACGGCGGTAAAAGCCGAGCAAAGCTATCCGCACGAGATATGCGTCGGCATAACGGACCGCGATACGGAAAAGGTCAAGAGCGAATGCAAAACGCTCGTAAACAACGGATACGCGATAATTTTCGACAACGGAAAACTTTATCTTACGGGCGCGACGAGTACCGGCGCCATGTACGCGGTATACGCTTTTCTCGAAGATATGGTCGGGTGGAGATTTTACTCGTCAAAATTCGAGGACGTAAAGTATTCGGAGCACGTTGAGATAGCATCCGATACGTGCGTTACGTTTTCTCCGAAGCTCATAAACCGCGACACGTTCTGGTACGATACGTTCAACGCGGAATTTGCGGCAAAACGCAAGATAAACGGTTATATGAACAGAACGATGTTCGGACACGGCGAGACGATGAAATACGCGGGCGGTTTTGTCCATACTCTCCCGGATCTCGCCGGTACCGCAAGGACGCCGAACGTACAGCCCTGCCTTACGGACCCCGCGGTATATGAAAAGGTCATAAAAAGAGTGAGAAAGCTTCTGCATGACAATCCCGACGCGAAAATCGTTTCCGTCTCGCAGAACGACTCCTACGCGGACGGGCTCGGCTGTCAGTGTGAGAACTGCAAAAAGATAGACGAAGAGGAAGGCACGCCGATGGGCTCGCTTCTGACGTTCGTAAACAAGATAGCGGACGATATAAAGGACGACTATCCGGACGTCTACGTGGATACGCTGGCGTACAGATACACAAGAAAAGCGCCGAAGAACATAAAGCCAAGAGACAACGTCATAATACGTCTCTGCTCTATCGAATGCTGCTTCGCTCATCCGCTGGAAAGCGACTGCAGAACAAACCTCTCGTTCAAACAGGATATAAAGGAATGGTCGGCTATCTGCAAAAATCTGTTTATATGGGATTATACGACGGACTTTATGCATTACGTGATACCGTATCCCAATCTTAAGGTATTATACGATAACGTAAGATTTTTCGTTGACCATAACGTCATAGGTCTGTTTGAACAGGGCAACGGTCAGGGCTATTCCGGCGAATTCGGAGAACTGCGCGCGTACCTTTTATCAAAGGTTATGTGGGATCCCGATATGAGCCGGGAGGATTATGACGCCGCAATGAACGATTTTCTGAAGGGCTACTACGGCGACGGCTGGAAATACATACGCGAGTATATAGACAGGACCTCGGACAAGCCGGCAAACAAGCATATGCAGTTATACGACCCGTACGACAAAACGCTTGTTTTTGAGGGAGCAAAGACGAAAGCGAACAAATCAAAGGTGCTTGAGGAATACGAGGCGCTCTGGCAGAAGGCGTACGACGCGGCGGACGATATACACAAGCCGAACGTTGAAAAGTCATCCATTCAGGTCAGATACGTTTCCCTGCTCCTTAAATGGGACAAGAACACGTCGGGCGAAAAGCTTAAGGATCTGTACGGGCTTATGGTGAAATACGAGCTCGGCTTCTACCGCGAAAACGTTCGTCTCCCCGCCTCGCCCGATTTCAACAATCCCCTGTCAACGTGGTAAAAAAGCAACGGGCTGTTCCGACAGCCCGCCGCTTTTTTTATGGATAAAAACTTTTCACTTGCGTCATTCTTACGCCCCGTTTGTCCGTTCGTTCCGTGAAAGGAAAACGATATGAATGACAAAACGTTATAAGCTTGTTTTTCAATCGCGGTAAAGACGCCCTGCGTGAAACCGGCGCGTCGTACGGCGCAGAGCGACGCCTTATTTATTATTTATTCTTTTCTTACACTCCGCCGTGCACCCTTCGCAGCCGCATCCGCAGCCGCCTTTTTTTCTGTTTTTAACAATCAGAAACACGGCGAGCGCGATTATTGCGGCGACAACGGCGATGATTATGATATCAACGGGTTTCATACTCCACCAAACAACATTCCTATCAGATGAACGAACAGCGTTACGACCCACGCGAGCGCGCATTGCCACAATACGACGCCGAGCGACCATTTAAAGCCCATTTCACGCCTGATCGACGCTACGGCGGCGACGCAGGGCGTATATATGAGCGAGAAAACGAGGAGACACAGCGCGGCAAGCGGCGTAACGGCGCCGGAAACTCCGCCGGGATACAAAAGCTCCATGGTAGATACGACGCTTTCCTTTGCCGTAAAGCCGGTTATAAGCGACGTGCAGATACGCCAGTCG
>CACZOH010000116.1 GCA_902782785.1 uncultured Ruminococcus sp.
ATAAAGCGTTTCTGCCGCGACGCAAAGATAAAAGCGGTGCTCCCGCTTTTGTACGAGAGATTTCCCGACGCGCGCGCCGTATCGTTCAAAGCAAAGCAGAATAACGAGGTAATAAGATACGAAACGCCAGTTTATGAGCGCGACTGCGCGCTTCTGACAAACACCGTCTGCACGGCGGCTGCCGACTT
Source organism: uncultured Ruminococcus sp. (assembly GCA_902782785.1). Lineage (GTDB taxonomy): Bacteria > Bacillota > Clostridia > Oscillospirales > CAG-272 > UBA1248. The sequence continues at coordinate 189 of CACZOH010000116.1, forward strand.
ATACGGCACGGGGCTTTATTACAAAGACGTCTGCATTTGCGACGCGGCGGCAAAGGGCTTAAGAGGTCTTTCGCTTCTGTGCAGAAACGGCGCTGTATTCGATCTGATAAAGCACGCGTCAAGGTTTACCGACGATGAAATAGAGTACGGATATAAAGACAGGTCAGCCGTTTTATCCGTGTGTAAGACAAGCACGGCGTTCAGGCTCGACGTGAACGCCGAGGGAGGCTCGATGCTCTGCTTTGAGCCGGTCCTGTCGGATATCCGCTCGCACAGACGGCACACGGCTTATTCCTCGCTGTTCATAACCGCGGAAAAGGAGGGCGGGATAATACGCTTCATACGCCGCGGAAAGGAAGCGTTCTGCATAAGCGTATGCGCGTATAACGGCGCTCTCATACCGTTGTCCGTCTTCACGAGAGCCGATCAGGCGTACGGATATAAAACTCCCGGCGCTCTGTTCGCATCAGAACCCGAAACAAGATACGGCGCGTGCGTTTTTCCGCGTCTTTATGCAAAAACGGACGCGGATAAGCTCTGCTACGTTATAGGCGCGGGCAAAAGCAGAGCGGAGTCCGACAGCGCTTTATACGCCGCGCTGAGCGGAGATAAAGATAAGGCCGGCGTTTCTCTTCCCCCGGTGGATCAAAACGTTTTCGGAAAGATACTGCGCTGTATTATGCGTCCTTTACCGAAAGCCGCCTCTCATACGGACGGCATTTACCCCGACGCGTTATATAAGCACGGTATTTCGGGCGATTTTCCCGTTATACTTCTTGATTTTACGGGTGAGGACGGCATATCTCAGCTGCGCGCCGTTTTTCCGGCGTACGCTCAGGCCGCCGTGCGTCTTCTTATCGGCGGGATAAACGCCGATACGGTGATATTATATGACGACGACGATGAATACTGTCACAAAAAGAAAAGCGAGATCATAAGGCTTGCCGGAGCCTGCGGGCTCTCCGCGCTTATCGGGACAAGACTTTTCATAGTCTGCGATACGGGAGAAGAAAAACGGCTTTTGTCCGATATCTGCGTGTTTTCCGTATCAAAAGACGACAAGAGCGGCACTTTGCCGTATATACCGCAGAGGATAAAATGCGAGCCGAAGCGCACCGTATCGGACACGCCGCCTTTCTTTGAAGAAAACTGCGTCGTTCTGCCGTCCGGCAAAACGTATTCGCCTATGAGTTTTATCTATGCGAATCCCTGCTTCGGCGCGCTCGTGACGGACAGAAGCGGAGGTTTCTGCTGGTATCTTAACAGCCGTATGATGGCGCTCACCGCGCACGACACGGTGCCGGAGGGTCCCGGGGAAAAGCTTTACTTCGTGTACCGGGGCAAGCGGTTCGAGCTTTTTTCTCACAGCACGGAATGCCGTTTTTATCCGTCGTTTGCAGAATGGAAGGGCGAGGCGGACGGCGCGCCTTACACCGTGACGGTATGCGTAGACAGCCGTATGCCGTATAAGGTCGTGACTGTGGAAACGTCCTCCGACGGCGTGCTTGCGCTCGAGGAACAGCCCGTTATCGCGCCCGGATTCACAAACGGCACGCTCCGCTGCGGTACAGGTACCGACACGGCTTTTATAACGAACGTTCACCGTCCCGCTCCGATGTCGTTTTTCGTACACTGTAAGGAAAGCGCCCCGGAGTTTGACGGAAAGACGCTTTCCGTCAAGGTAAGGCACGAAAACAAAACGGTTTTCATTGTCGGCGCGGTCAGGTCTCACGTCGCGCTTGAATACGCCGTAAAGCACGCGGACGGCGCCGGTAAGAGATATGCGGAGCGCGTTGAAAAATACCTTTCTCCGTTCACTTTATACAGCAGCGACGGCGCGCTTGACGCGTATTTTAACCTTTATTCGCGTTATCAGGCGCTTATTTGCCGTCAGTTCGCACGGTGCGGTCCGTCTCAGAACGGGGGAGCGTTCGGCTTCCGCGATCAGCTGCAGGACTGCCTCTGTACCGTATACGGCGATCCGGTTTACGCCCGCGCGGTGATACTGCGGTGCGCCTCGCATCAGTATGAGGAGGGCGACGTCATGCACTGGTTCCATCCGCTTTCGGACACCGGCGTAAGGAGCCGCTGCTCGGACGATATGCTCTGGCTCCCGTACGTCGTATATAAATACACGCTTCTGACAAACGACGCGGATATTCTCGATATCAGGCTCCGTTACCTTTCCTCTCCGCCGCTTGAAAACGGCGAGCGCGACAGATACGAAAAAGCGGTATATTCAAATAAAACGGGCACGCTCCTCGAGCACTGTATAAAAGCCGCGGAGCGCGTCGCGACGGGTGAACACGGTCTTTGTCTTATGGGAGGCGGCGACTGGAACGACGGCATGAACGAGGCGGGAATAAAAGGCAGGGGCGAGAGCGTGTGGCTTACGATGTTCGCCGCGCTTGCGCTTGAAAGGCTTTCGTATCTGTGTGATTTAAAAGGCTTTGACGGCGAACAATACGCGGTCCGCTCCCGCGCGCTGAAGGAAGCCGTCGAGGCGCACGGCTACGACGGCTTGCAGTATATACGCGGTTATCTCGACGGAGGCGCTCCGTTCGGCAAAACCGGCGACAGGGTCTGCGAGACAGACGTTTTGCCGCAGGCGTTTTCCGCGTTCTGCAAGCTTACGCCGGAGCGCGTGGATTCATCCCTCTCACGCGTATACGATAAGCTGTACGATAAGGAAAACGGCGTGATAAAGCTGTTTTCACCGCCGTTTGACGGTGAAAAAAACGTCGGATATATAACGGCTTATCCCAAAGGCATACGCGAAAACGGCGGTCAGTACACTCACGGCGCGATCTGGGCGGCGGGCGCGTTTTTGTCCGCGGGTCAGGCGCACAGAGGATACGAGCTTCTGAAGGCGGTAAATCCCGCCGTACGCTGCCGCGACGCGGACGGCTTTATGAAATACGGGCGCGAGCCGTACGCGCTCTGCGGCGACGTCTATACCGCGGACGGTCTTTACGGACGCGGAGGATGGCCGTGGTACACGGGCTCCGCGGGCTGGTATTTCACGACTGTGCTCGAGCTTCTTCTCGGTTACCGCGAGCACGACGGCGGCTTTGAGCTTCATCCGGGTCTCTGCTCGGAATTTTCACGCTTCACGCTGACCGTGAGACGGTACGGGACGGAATACGTTATAACGGTGCAGAACTGTCGGAAAGAGACGCTTTTAGACGGCGCGGTCACCAAAAAAACGTTTTTTCCCTTTGATAATAAGAAGCATACACTTGACACGGGGAGAAAAAAATGATAGAATGGTAAAAAAACAAACGGGAGTCATATTATGTACGGCGAATACGAACCGAGGTTTTATACCATACTTGACGCGGAGGAAAACTGTTATTACTATACCGGCGGCGGCAATTACGACGGATGCGAGCGCATATCGGACGGCGTTTTCAGGCTGAGATCAAAGGACGTCAGGATAGACGTTTCATACGGCGGATCAGACGGCTGCGGCGCGGTCAGACAGAGGACGACGATAACGAATACGGGCGACGAGCCCGTATCCGTGGAGCTGTTGAGCTCCGCTTACGTGACGGGGATAGGCAAGGGCGGCTCGGTACCTTGGGTCAGAAACAGATTTCTCATTTATTACGCGCACAGCTGCTGGACGGGCGAGGCGCAGTGGCGGTGCAGTACCGCGGAGGCGGTGGGACTTTACAAAACGTACAATCACGGCTCTCAGTCGTCCTTCCGCATCGGAAGTCAGGGAAGCTGGAGCACGTGTCAGCACGAGCC
>CACZOH010000117.1 GCA_902782785.1 uncultured Ruminococcus sp.
TATACGTAACAGCAAGGGGTTTAACGAAGCAGGAGCGGCGAGATGCCGTCCGAAAACGTGGTTCGGATAATTCTCGTTACCCTAAGATAAAAAGTTTTATTATCTGATATAAAACGGTTGACTTATTTTGCTTTTTATGATAAAATAAATCCGGAAATACATATACGGAGGCATGGATATGAGACAAAGCGGCGTACTTCTTCACGTTACATCGCTGCCGTCGGACGGCGGGATAGGGACGCTCGGAAAAGCGGCGTATGAATTTGTGGATTTTGTAAAAGATTCCGGAATGACGATATGGCAGATGCTGCCGCTCGGTCCCACGGGCTACGCGGAATCACCGTATCAAAGCTGTTCGACGTTTGCGGGCAATCAGCTCGTCGTCGACTTTCCGTCGCTCGAGGAGGACGGTCTTCTGCCGAAAGGCGCGTACGTCCCGCTTGAAATAAAGCCCGACGTGGATTTTGACGCGGTAAAGGAACAGCACGGGAAACTGATGAAGCTTTCTTTTGAATCGTCGTTTGAGAATCTGCACGGCGAGATAGAGGCTTTCAAAAAAAGTCACGAATGGGTGTCCGATTACGGGCTTTTCCGCGCGATAAAGGCGAAATACAACGAAAATTCGTGGATGGAATGGCCTGACCAAAAGATCCGTCTGAGAGATGCGGAGACCGTGGAAAAGTATAAAGCGGAGTTGAAAGACGAGATAAACTTCTATATATACGAGCAGTATCTGTTTTTCAGACAGTGGACGAAGCTCCACGAATACGCGAAAAGCAACGGCGTCATGCTGATGGGCGATATGCCGATATACGTATCGGAGGATTCCGCCGACGTATGGCTGAATCCCGATATGTTCGAGCTTGACGAAGAATGCAGACCCGTACGCGTGGCGGGCGTGCCGCCGGATTATTTTTCCGTAAACGGCCAGCGCTGGGGCAATCCGTTATACGCCTGGGACAAGCACGAGGCGGCGGGATATTCGTGGTGGATAAGCAGATTGAGAGCTCTCGGCGAAATGTTCGATATTTTAAGGATAGACCACTTTATAGGCTTTGCAAACTACTACGCCATACCCGCAAGCGAGCCGACGGCTCTCGTCGGAAAATACGAGGCAGGTCCCGGCAAAAAGCTGTTTGACAAAATAAAGGAAGAGCTGCCGGAGCTTAAGATAGTCGCGGAAGATCTCGGCGTCGTGAATCAGACGGTGCGCGACCTGCTCTCATACTGCGGATACCCGGGAATGAAGGTCTTACAGTTCGCTTTTGACGGCGAGGTCAGCGGAGAACTGCCCGAAACGCATACGAAGAACTGCTTTGTTTACACCGGCACGCACGACAACAACACGACGCTCGGCTGGTGGAGAGGCGCATCTTCCGAGGTAAGGGAAAGAGCGAGAAAAGCGCTCGGTATGAAGGACGACGAAGACGGAATAACGGAACATATGCTTGAAGCGGCGTTCACCGCGGAAGCGGACACGGCGGTCGTCCCGATGCAGGATCTGCTCGACTTGGGCGAGGAATGCCGTATGAACACGCCCGGCACCGTCGGCTGCAACTGGACGTGGCGTATGCTCCCCGCGGATTTGGGCGTACTTTCAGAAAAAGTCCGTATGCTGAACATACTGGGCAACAGAGGAAAGTTTTTCTGATATCGGACGCGATAAACTCCTTCAGTCGCCTCCGGCGACAGCTCCCACAAAGAGAGAGCCGAGTGCGGGAAGAAGTTTTATAAAAAGATTTTGTCAGCAAATTGAAAAAAGAGCCCGAGTGGCTCTTTTTTGTATGCGCTTCGGACCGCGCCGGGCGTCACAGGCTGTCCGCCAGCTGATATATCAGATCCTCCGTATCGTTCCAGCCGAGGCACGGATCGGTTATCGACTTGCCGTAAACGCCGCCGCCAACGCTCTGGCTCCCCTCCTCTATATAGCTTTCTATCATAAGCCCTTTTACTATGCTCTTTATATCCGCCGAGCATTTGCAGGAGTGGAGCACCTCGTTCGCTATCCTTTTCTGTTCGCGGAAGTTTTTGTTTGAGTTGGCGTGATTCGTATCTATCAGTACGGCGGGATTTATAAGTCCCTTTTCCATATACATATTATACAAAAGTATAAGGTCCTCATAATGATAGTTAGGCAGAGACTGTCCGTGCTTGTTCATATACCCGCGCAGTATGGCGTGGGCGTATTTGTTCCCCGTGCTTTCCACCTCCCAGCCTCTGTAAATAAAGGCGTGGGGATGCTGTGCGGCGGTTATGGAATTCAGCATAACGGACAAATCGCCGCCCGTCGGGTTTTTCATGCCGACGGGTATGTCAAGTCCGCTTGCGGTCAGTCTGTGCTGCTGATCCTCCACACTTCGCGCGCCGACCGCCACGTACGAGAGCAGATCCGACAGATAACGGTGATTTTCAGTATAAAGCATCTCGTCCGCGGAGGAAAGTCCCGTCTCCGAAAGGACGCGCATATGTACCTGCCTTATGGCGATTATGCCTTTCAGAAGATCGGAGCCCTTTGTGGGGTCGGGCTGATGAAGCATGCCCTTGTATCCGTCGCCCAGCGTACGCGGCTTGTTGGTATAGATCCGCGGTATGATTATTATTTTGTCCGCTACCTTGTCCTGCACTTTTTTCAGGCGGCATACGTAATCGAGCACGGGCTCCTCGGAGTCCGCGGAGCAGGGACCTATGACGAGGATGAATTTGTCGCTTCTGCCGTCAAACACGGCTTTTATCTCTTCGTCGCGCTCTTTTTTTATTTTTGCAAGCTCGTCCGTAACGGGGTACATACCCTTTATCTCCTGCGGGATCGGAAGCTTGCGCTTGAACATCATATTCATTTTTTAATCCTCTGTCATCTTCGTTTTATCGAACGCCGCGCGGCGCTCCGTAGACATCCTCATCATTTCCTTGAGCTTTTCCGTATTATCGTCCGCTATATACGTGCGCAGGCGGTAAAGCTCGCCCGAAAACTGGTCTATCATGGATATGAGCGGTTTTTTGTTCAGCAAAAACAATTCCGTCCACATATCCTCGTTTATGCGGGCGATACGCGTCAGGTCGCGGAAGGAGTCGCCCGTGTATTCCTTGAGCTTCGGCACGTCGCTGCTCGTCATGAGAGATATGGCGATGCAGTGCGTGAGCTGAGACAGATACGCGATCATCATATCGTGATCCTCGGGCGTAAGCTCCGCGACGTGAGCGAAGCCGAGCGTGTGTCCGAGATCCTTGCAAAGCCTTACGGCTTCCTCCGTATTTTTATCGGTCGGAGTGACTATATAGTTTGCGCCGTTGAATATCCTGTCGTCGCTGTTCTGTACGCCGTATACCTCGCGCCCCGCCATGGGGTGAGCGGCTATAAATTCGACTCCTTCCGGAAGAAGCGACTGAATTTTATCGACGATACAGGATTTTACGCCGGTCACGTCAGTCAGGACCGCGCCTTTTTTGAAGTATTTGCCGTAGCTTTCCACCCATTCGACGAATACGTGCGGATAAAGCGCGAAGACCGCAAGGTCCGCCCATCCTATAAGCTCCGGCTCCGGCGCCGTCGTCCCGTAAGATATCATCCCCTCCGAGAGCGCAAAATCAACGGACGACTGAGAGCGCGTTATGCACTTTACGTCAAAGCCCTTTTTGGTAAGCGCCTTTGCGTAGCTTCCGCCGAGAAGTCCCATTCCGATTATAAGTATATTCGTATTCTTATCAAGCATTTTTTTACCTCAGCGATATTTTTATTCCGAGCGACGACAAGTCGGAAAAGAAACCTGGATAGCTTTTGCCGACCGCCTCCGCGCCCTCTATCTCTCCGCCCGTGAGCGTAAGCAGACACGCGCACGCCATTACGATCCTGTGATCGTTGTGACCGTTTATCGCCGCCTCCGGCTTTTTTATGCCGTGCCCGACGGTTATCGTACCGTCTTTTTCGGTTACTCCGACGCCGAATTTGTCAAGCTCTTTTGCCATCGCGGCGCCTCTGTCACTTTCCTTTATCCTGAGTCTCGACGCGCCGGTGAGCGTGCAGCCGTGATTTGCCGCGGCGACCGCCATAAGTATCGGAGCGTTGTCGGGACAGTCGTTCACGTCTGTTTCCGCGTATCCGTTTTTAAGCGCTTCAAGCTGTTTTACTATCACCCGGTCGCCCTGCAGACTGTTTTCGTTCAGGCCGGTGACGTCCACGTCGCCGCCGAGCGTGTTCAGGGCGCAGAGGAACGCGCCGTTTGACCAGTCCCCTTCCGCGGTGACGTCCGCGGGTCTGTATCCGCCGCCCTTGATTCTTATCGTAAGATCGTCGTCATATTCGACGGATACGCCGAAATCCGCCATTACCGACGCGGTTATATCCACGTACGGACGGCTGACGAACGGCGGTCTGACGTGAATGACGCAGTCTTTTCCGGAAAGCGGCGCGGCGAGCATAAGTCCGGTTATGAACTGGCTCGATACGGCGCCCGATACCGTGACCTCCGACAGATCGAGTTTGCCTTTCACGCGTATATATTCTTCCGTCTGCTCAAACGCGACGTTCTGCGAGGCGCAGAGTTCTTTATATACGTCAAACGGTCTCTGCATAAGTCTTCCGTCGCCGTAAAACGTGTATTCGCCGCCCGAAGCGAGGCAAACGGGTATGAAAAATCTTACCGTGCTTCCGCTCTGGCGGCAGAAAAGCTCGTTTTTCGTTTCGATGCCGCGTTTTATATACAAAGCGTCGTTTTCCTGTCTCACGTCGGCGCCGAGCGCGCGGGCGCAGTCTATGCTCGCCATGATATCGTCGCTTTGGCAGACGTTTCGCACGACGCTTTCGCCTTCGCAGAGCGCCGCGCAGATTATCTGACGGTGAACGAAGCTTTTTGACGGCGGCGCCTTTATTTGTCCGCGCGCCGTTCCTTTTTCAATCCTTGCCGTCATTTCTCAGATACTCTATCGCTTTGATATATCCGTCAAAGCCTATGCCCTTTACCGTTTTTTCCGCGTAGAGCCCGACGTAGCTTATCCGGCGGAATTCCTCTCTTTTGTCCACGTCGGAAATATGCACCTCAACCGTGCGGATACCCACGGCCTTCAGCGCGTCAAGTATCGCCACGCTCGTATGCGTATAAGCGGCGGGATTTATGACTATGCCGTCAAAGACGCCGTACGCCGCCTGTATTTTATCCACGATGTCTCCCTCGTGATTCGACTGGTATATCTCGACCGTCACGCCCTGCTTTTCACAGTGATCATATATGGTCTTTTCAAGCTCCGCGTACGTTCTTTTGCCGTAAATACCGGGCTCTCTTATGCCGAGCATATTGAGGCTCGGACCGTTTATCACAAGTATTTTCATATCCTTGATTTCCTTTGCAGGGTTATTATCTTCTCCGCCGCTTTTTCCGGCGCGTCGTTGTTCAGTATCCTGTGATCGCAGGCGGCTCTGTATTTGTTCTTTCGCTCCGCGTATCTTTTCGCAAGCTCCTCTCTGCTGCTTGAAAGCGGCCGCGTATCGTCCGCCTGCAAAAGCGACAGACGGCGGTCAAGATAGTATATCACGCCGTTTTCGCGAAGGGCGCGTACGTTTTCCTTGCGCAGGACCGCGCCGCCGCCCGTGGCGACGACCGCGCCTCTGACGTCCTTCAAACATTCCTTTATCGTTTGCGCCTCGATCTCTCTGAACCTTCCTTCTCCGTATTCTCTTATAAACGAAGCTATATCGCCCGTTTTCTTTGATATTTCCGCGTCGGTATCTATAAACGGCTTGCCCGTCATTTCCGATATAATCCCTCCGACGGTCGTTTTTCCGGAATACGGCATACCAATGAGGACCGTGTTTTCCGTTTTATCGCAAAGGCTTTTGTATATCCTTTCCGTCTCTCCGCGTGATACCTTTTCTCCCGTGAAAAGCTCTGCCGACGCCATAGCCTGAGATACGAGCATATAAAGCCCGTTTGCGTGCGGTATCCCCGCTTCCCTGCAGTCAAGCAGCAGTTTTGTGTAAAGCGGGTTGAATATAACGTCGATCACGCCGGACAGATTTTTGAATTTCTTTATATCTATCGCGGCGGCGCCCGTGTTCGGGTACATGCCGCAGGGAGTCGTGTTTATTATATAATCCGCTTCTATTCCGCATGCCGTATCATAATCTATCTGATCCGCGGCGGGCGTTCTGCTTGCGACAAAGATCTTTTTCGCGCAAAGATCCGAGCAAACGGTAAACACGGTCTTTGACGTGCCGCCCGTGCCGAGAATAAGCACGTTTTTGCCGCTTATCTCAAATCCGGCGCGCAAAAGAGTCTGTCTGAAGCCCGTGTAATCGGTATTGTAGCCGTAAAGCTTTCCGTTTCTGTTGACTATCGTGTTCACCGCGCCGATGCGCTTCGCGTCGGGACTTATGAAATCAAGATACGGCATAACGAAGCTTTTATAAGGGATCGTGACGTTCAGACCGTCGAATTTTCTGCTCTTCAAAAGCTCCGCCGCGGAGTTTTCCGGCATCGGCATAAGGTCGTAGTCGTACCTTTTGAGCATCTCGTGTATTATTTTGGAATAGCTGTGTCCGAGCTTTTCTGCTATCAGACCGTATTTCATCGTTTTACTCCGTGTATAAATAATCGTCTCCGTAACGCACGGTCAGAAGATCCGCAAGCGTGAGCGCGGTGAGCGCGTCCACGACCGCGCGGGCGCGGTGTATTATCATCGGGTCGTGTCTGCCCTTTACCGTGTGGATTATGTTTTCTTTTTGCACGAAATCTATCGTCTGCTGAGGTTTGAAAATGGACGGCGTAGGCTTTACTATCGTTTTGAACAGTATGGGCGCACCGTTTGTGATTCCGCCGTTCACGCCGCCGTTGTTGTTTTTGTCAAACACTACGTTTCCGTTCTCGTAACGCATCGTATCGCTCGCCTCGCTGCCGAAAACGTTTGCAAAATCCGCGCCCATTCCGAACGTGACGCCCTTTACCGCGGGCACGGAGAATATCGCGCGCGCAAGCTCACCCTCAACGGTGCCGAAAAACGGTTCTCCGACGCCGGCGGGAATGCCGGTCGCCGCCGTCTCAAGCACGCCTCCGAGACTGTCGCCCAGATCGGCGCAGCGCTCCGCCGCAGACCTCATCTGCTCCTCCGCTTCCTCCATCAGAGTGGGGAACGGTCTGTTGTAAAGAAGCTCAATATCCTCCTCGTAGTTTATAAAGCCTCTGTCTCTTATACTGCAGAGAGAGGATATATGCGTGCCTACGGTTATACCCTTTTTCTTAAGCGCCGCGCGCACGACGGCGCACGCGGCGACTATCGCCGCCGTCACTCTGCCGGAGAAATGGCCGCCGCCTCTGAAATCCTCAAAGCCGTGATATTTCATATAAGCCGTGTAATCGGCGTGACCGGGACGCGCGGGACCGTATTCGTAATCACGGCTCTGCGCGTTCTCGTTCTTTATGATTATGCAAAGCGGAGTTCCGGTCGTTCTGCCGTTATAAACGCCGCTTATTATCGAAAATTCGTCGCTTTCGCGTCTTTTTGTGGATATTTTGCCGGACGGACGGCGCATATCGAGAGCGTGGCGTATATCCGCCTCGTCAACGGTTATACCCGGGGCGAGACCGTCGAGCACCGCGCCTATGTGCGTACCGTGGCTTTCGCCGAAAAGCGTAAGCGTAAGCGCTTCACCTATCGTGTTTTTCGTCATAGAGCACCTAACCTTTCATAAAGCGTGTCAAAGCTCATATCCGTCATCTCAAACGTTCCCGGTTCGTTCACCGTTACGGCGTGTACGCCGTTCTGCGTTTTCTTTTTGTCGCGTTTTATCGCGTACATCACGGCTTCCTTATCGAAATCCGCCTTTTTCGGTATGCCGAGTTTGTCGTATATCGCCTCAAGTCTCGCTCTGACTTCGTCCGAGCACATTGCGAGCATACCGAGCGCGACGCATTCGCCGTGATAAAGCGCGGGCGAACAGACGCTTTCTATGCCGTGACCGAGCGTGTGGCCGAAATTGAGCACGCGTCTGAGCCCCGTTTCCTTTTCGTCCTGCTCAACCACCTTGATCTTTACGGCAAGGCTTTTTTCCGTTATGAGATCAATATTTTCATAAACGTCCGTCTCCTCGAACAGCCTGAAAAGCTCCGCGTCCGACGTCGCCGCCATTTTCAGCGCCTCGCACAAGCCGTTGTTTATCTGACGTTTCGGCAGAGTTTTCAGAGTGTCGGGATCTATCACGACCTTTTTCGGCTGTTTGAACGCGCCGACGGAGTTTTTTATGCCGCGGAAATCCACCGCGGTCTTGCCGCCGACGGAGGAATCGACCTGTGACAAAACAGTCGTCGGGATATTGTAAAAGTCTTCTCCGCGCATATATATCGCCGACGCAAAGCCCGCGATATCGCCGCAGACGCCGCCTCCGACGGCGCAGACGCAGTCGCCGCGTCCGAAGCCGCCGTCTATCATAAGCGACAGGATACCCTGCAGATTGTCAAAATTCTTGCTCGCCTCTCCCTGCTCGAGAACGTACGTAAAGGCGCGCTTCGCCTTTGACGCGACAGCCGCGGGATATTCCGCGGGCACGCCGGTGTCCGTAACTATGAGCACTTTTCTGTCAAGCCCGAGCAAAGCTTCAACGTTTCCGAGCGCCCCGCGCTTTATCACTATGTCATAAGAGCGCTCGCCTAAATTCACCTTAAGCGTCATACGGATATCTTCCCTTCTTTATAAGAGCCGGCGAGCTTGAGCTTGTCGCAAAGCGGCAGAAGCTCCGCCATCATCTGCTCTCCGCGCTCACATCTGACGTTGCCCTCGCACTCCACGTAGAAATAATACTGCCACGGCAGATTTTTCATCGGGCGGCTGTGTAAGGACGTCATATTGTAGCCGTACTTGCCTATGACGTTTACAGCCTCCGCAAGCGACCCCGCCTGATTTTTGACGGTGAACACCATTATAAAGCTGTTATCCGCGCGGCTCGCGCCGTTCTCCCTGCGTGAAAAGACCGCGAAGCGCGTGGTGTTGTCAAGTCCCGTGTTTATGCTGCGCGATATCACGTCAAGCCCGTATAATTCCGCCGCTTCGACCGTTCCGATCGCTGCAAGGGTCCTGTCGTTTTGCTTTGACACGTATTCCGCGGCGCGCGCTGTGTTGGAGTATTCCACAGTCTCATATCCGCGCTTTTTTATATATTCCGCGCATTGTGACAGCGCCTGCGGATGAGATACGACGGTCTTTACCGTCTGCTCCGTCGCGCCGGGCAGACCTATCAGGTTCTGTCTTACCGTCAGATCGAACACGTCGTTTATGTAAAGCGGTCCCGTGAAGATGAGATCGACGACGGCGCCCACTTCGCCCGCAAAGCTGTTTTCTATCGGTATGACCGCGCATTCGCAGTCTCCGGAAACGACGGCGTTATACGCCTCCGCAAAATCCTTGCAGGGGATCCTGTTGCCGTCCGGAAACAGCTTTTTTGCGGCGATGGACGCAAACGCGCCTTCAACTCCGCTGTACGCCACGCGCACGCCGGAGATAAGCGCGCTCTGATATCCGCGCGACACCTTCATCGTGTGCGTAAGAAAATCCGCGTAATATCCGCAAAGCTCCTTATCCTCTATGAGCGCGGTGTTGCGCTTTATCACCTCTTCCTCGCGCGCCGCGTCGTAAACGGGCAGACCGCGCTGTTTTTTATATTCCGCTATCACCGCGGCCGCGTGCATACGGCGTTCAAACTGGCGCGCTATTTCTCTGTCCGCGTCGTTTATTTCAATTCTTGCCTTCTCAAGTTCGTTCATATCCGTTTTCCTTAAATTAAATAACAGCGGAACACCGCTGTGCGTTCCGCTGTACAGAGCTATTGAATGACAGCCTGCGCTGTTTTGCGTTGCCTTTTATTCTTTTGCCGTTTCATTTTCCTCTTGCGTGACGTATTATATATTATAAATGATTTATGTTAATATTTCAAGAAAAGGTATAAGAATATAATGAATTTTTTATTTTTATACTATGAAAGAAGCATCCTGTCGTTATCGAGAGCCTTGCCGGAATTCGCTTTGAATTTCAAAAGCAGATCGTCCACCGTAAGGCTCGCTCTCTCCTCTCCGCTCGTATCGAAGATTATGCGTCCGTCCGTCATCATTACCGTTCTGTTTCCGAGAGACAGTGCGGATGACATATTGTGCGTTATCATAAGACAGGTGAGATTGTTTTCCTTTACAGTTCTTTCCGTGACCTCAAGTATCTTTTCGGCAGCGGCGGGGTCGAGCGCCGCCGTGTGCTCGTCGAGCAGAAGCAGTCTCGGCGGGTTGAGAGTCGCCATAAGAAGCGATATGGCCTGCCTCTGACCGCCCGAGAGCAGTCCGACCGGCGTTTTCATCCTGTCCTCAAGCCCGAGACCGAGCGACGCCACGCGCTCCCGCAGCGCGTTTTTTTCCGCCTTGCCGCCGATGGACAGCCAGTTGCCGCCGCCGGAGGCGAGCATCAGATTTTCCTCTACCGTCATTGACGGAGCCGTACCGGTCTTGACGTCCTGGAACAGACGTCCTATGAATTTTGCGCGCTTGTAATCCGGCAGATACGTTATGTCCTCCCCGTCCGATATTATCTTTCCCGTGTCTATCGGGAATGCGCCCGATATGGCGTTGAAAAGCGTTGATTTTCCCGCGCCGTTTGAGCCGATTATGGTAATGAAATCTCCGTCTTCGACCTTTAAATTGATATCCGACAGCGCCTTTTTCGCGTTTTCAGTCCCGGCGTTGAAGGTCTTTGACACGTTTATCAGTTCAAGCATTTCCGGCCTCCTTTTTTCTGAACAGACGCTTTGCGAGCGTGGGGTACTGCTTTTTGATATACGGTATGAATATGGCGATTATGACGATCACGGCGGAGACGAGCTTGAGCATATACGCGGGCATCTGCAGCCGCAGAGCGAGCGCGTAGACAAGTCGGAATATGACCGCGCCGACGACCGCTCCGATCGCTCTTACCTTGACGGAGCCGCGCGAGAATATCGTACCGCCTATCAGAAGCGAGGCAAGCGCGACCGTGACTATGCCCTGACCCATATTTATATCGGCGAGCTTCTGCGACTGTGCGAGAAGACAGCCGGAGAGCGCCGTAAAGGCGTTAGCCACGCAAAGCCCCACGGTCGTCGTGAATACGGGGTTTATTGAGGAATAGCGCACCATTTCCGTATTGTCGCCCGTCGCGCGTATCGCAAGACCGAGGCGCGTTTTCAAGAATATCACCATAAACACGAGCACGACAACGACCGCGGCGGCGGCGACCAAAACCTTGTGCCAGCCGGATAAGAACGAGTTTTCCGTGAGCGCCTTCATCTTTGTAAAAACGGTATCCGTTTTGTTCAGGTTGAGGAGCGACGCGCCGCCCATAACGGCTATGTTAACGGAATAAAGACCCGTGTTGACTATGATGCCGGAGAGCAGACTGTTTATGCCCATCCTCGTCTGAAGAAACGCGGTGACGAAGCCCGAAAGCACGCCCGCCGCCATCGCCGCGGGTATCGCCAGATACGGATGTCCCGAAAGCGCCACGACCGCGCCGACCGCCGCGCCGAGAGTGAAACAGCCGTCCGTCGAAAGGTCGCATACGTTCAGCATCGAGTAAGACAAAAACAATGCAAGAACGGTCAGGGAGCTGATCAGACCCAGCTCCATGACCGACTGTATGATACTCAGAATATCACCGAATTCCATATAAAGTCCTTTATTTTATATCATTCAAAGCTTTCCGCCGTCGTTATCGGCTGTACCTTTGTGCAGAGCGGACCGAACGTCGTCTTTATCTGCTCGTAATCAAGTCCGAGCTTCGTGCAGATGTCGGTGTTGACCGTCGCCGTGCCGTTGTCGAACGTCTTTACCGCCATATCCGCGGGCTTCTTGCCGTCAAGCAGTATTTCAGCCGCCATTTTCGCGGTCTCAACGCCGAGGTTCGCGTAGTCAACGCCGTAACCGAGGAAAGCGCCGTTCAGAGCGAAGGAGTCGGCGCCCGCGTAGTGGAGGACGCCCGCGTCCGCAAGCTTTTCATATATGGAAAGCTCGGCGGTCATAACGGTGTTGTCGGACGGAGTGAATACGGCGTCGCACTTGTCGGCGGTTATCTTGTCGGCGGCGAGCACTATTTCGGATGTGTTCGTGCCGGTGTATTCTATTATCTCAACGCCCTTTGCGTTAAGGAATTCTTTTGCGGATTTTATCGCCGCGGTGGAAGCGTCCTGACCTATATCGTAGAGCAGACCTATCTTTTTCGCGTCCGGATTCTGTGCGAATATCAGGTTCATAACGGCGTTCGTATCGAGGAAATCCGACGTTCCCGTTACGTTTGCGCCGGGTTTTTCGAGCGAATCGACGAGCTTGGCGCCCAGAGGATCGGACACAGCCGCGAATACGACCGGTATCTTGTTGTCCTCGGTCGCCGCCTGCATCGCTATGGCGACCGGCGTCGCCACGCCTATCATAAGGTCGACCTTGCGGCTGATGAAGTCCGCTATTATCTGATTCAGTACGTTTGCGTCAAGGTTGCAGTTCTTCTCTATGACTTCTATCTTGACGTTCTTTTCTTTTTCGATCGTCCCGAGCTGTGCTTTTATGTTGGCGATTATCTGATTGAGAGACGCGTCGTCAACGTAGTTGCAGATACCGACGGTGTATGAGTTCTCCTGTTTGGCGGGAGTGCACGCCGTAACGGCGGCTATCGCGAATATCGCGACGAGGATAAGGGAAATAAGTTTTTTCATTTTGTTTTTCTTCCTTTCATTTTATTTTTGACGCGCCGGTTAAAAACAAAAAATCCCCGGCGCATAAACGCTTGGGACGAATAATATATCCGCGGTACCACCCAAATTGAGACTTTGTCTCCTGCTCTACGTACTTATCATACGCGCGCCTCTGATAACGGGAGCGCACCCCGTCGGAGCATACTCGCTTTCGCTTTCAGCCCCGCCCTCCGGAGTCCATTCACATCGTCTATCGCTCCGCGCTCACACCATCCGCGGCTCGCTGTACCGAATCGAACGAAGCTACTCGTCTCCGTCAACGGTTGTTGCGGTGAGTATAACACAAAATTGATGGGTTGTCAAGCCCTTTTTGCAAAATTCTTAAAAAAATTTTTGAAATCTCCGTTTTTTTGCATTTTGAGTGCGCCGCCGCTTCATTTTGCGCGTTATATTGCGTTATATATAAGAAAGGGGCTGTCGCATTTGCGGCAGCCTTAATGAATTGCGCCGCGGCGCAATTCAA
>CACZOH010000118.1 GCA_902782785.1 uncultured Ruminococcus sp.
GAAACGATTGGTTACAAATTTAAAAATACGGAGCTTCTGACCGAGGCTCTTACGCACTCGTCCTACGCGAACGAACACGGGCGCGACGGGGCAAAGCTTAAATATAACGAAAGGCTTGAATTCTTCGGCGACGCGATACTTGAATTTTTATCAAGCGAATACCTGTTTGAGGAATATAAAAGCCTGCCCGAGGGAACGCTCACCAAAATGCGCGCCGCGGCGGTATGCGAGGAATCTCTCGCGTCGCTCGGACGTCAGATCGGGCTCGGCGAGGCGCTTTATCTCGGCAAGGGCGAGGAGCAGAACGGCGGACGCGAAAACCCGTCGATCGTCGCCGACGCTTTCGAAGCGCTTTTAGCCGCGATATATCTCGACGGAGGACGCGCCGCGGCGGAAAAATTCCTTTATCCGCTTTTGATACCGCAGATACAGAAAAACGCCGGTCACACAAAAGATTACAAATCCCTGCTTCAGCAGTTCATACAAAAAGAGCCCGGCGAATTCGTGGAATACGAGCTTACCGGCGAGGAGGGTCCCGGCCACAACAAGACGTTTTATATGTGCGTGAAATATCAGAACAACGTCGTGGGACGCGGAAGCGGCAAAAGCAAACGCGCGGCGGAGCAGGAGGCGGCGAGAGACGCTCTGATACTTTTCGGCGAGATAACCGATGAAACATAAAAACATACCGGTCTTCATACCGCATCTCGGCTGTCCGAACGACTGCGTTTTCTGCAATCAGAGAAAAATCACGGAGCACCTTGAGTTCAGGGAAGAAGAAGTTAAGAATACGATAGATGAAGCGACAGCGACGCTTTTGGACGGAGACGACGCGGAGATAGCGTTTTTCGGCGGATCTTTTACCGGTATCGACCGCGACCTTATGATAAGGCTTTTATCGCTCGGCAAGTCGTATATGGACAAAGGCGCGGTATCGTCCCTGCGCTGTTCCACAAGACCCGATTACATAAACGAAGAAATTCTCGATATACTTCAAAAATACGGCGTGAAAACTATAGAGCTCGGCATACAGTCGACTGACGACAAGGTTTTGCAGGCGTGCAGGCGCGGACACACCGCGGCTCAGTCTTACGACGCCATGAGAATGATAAAGGAACACGGATTTGACTTTATAGGTCAGATGATGACGGGACTGCCCGAAGCTTCGGCGCAGTCCGAGATAAAGACCGCGGAGGATATATGCAGATACGCGGACGGCGCAAGGATATATCCGATAGTCGTGTTCCGTGACACGGAGCTTGCGTTCATGGCGGAGAGCGGCGCGTATACGCCGTATACCTCGGACGAGCTCATAAGGCGCACGGCGGAGGTCAAAAAGGTCTTCATAAAGCACGGCGTACCGACGATCCGCGTGGGCCTGCAGGCAAACGAGGGACTTACGGGCGGTGACGAGATCGCGTGCGGCGGCTACGACGAGGCGACAGGCGAAAAATGCGACGCCTTGATATACTATGATATCATATCGGAGCTTATCAAAAAAACGGACGGAAAAAGCGTCGTGATAGCGGTGCCGAAAGGGCATATATCGCGCGCGGCGGGACATAAAAAAGAAAATAAAGCGCGTTTACGCGCGGAATTCGGCATAAAAGACGTTAAATTTATTGAAAAGGATATTCCGCAGTATTCTGCGGAGCTTTGTGAGCAATAATGTACTTAAAACAGATCGAATTACAGGGCTTCAAATCATTCCCGGAAAAAACCACGCTTTCGTTCAAGGAAGGGATAACCGTGATCATCGGACCGAACGGAAGCGGAAAATCAAATATAGCGGACGCAATGCGCTGGGTCTTAGGCGAGGTTTCGTCAAGGAACATACGCGGCACGAAAATGGAGGATATAGTTTTCGGCGGCGCAGAGACGAGAAAACCGTCAAGCTTTGCGCAGGTATCTCTCACGCTCGACAATTCGGGAGAGGGAGACAAGCTGCCGATAGAATATGACGAGGTCACGGTTACCCGCCGTTATTTCCGCGGCGGCGACAGCGATTACCTCATAAACGGCAAACAATGCAGGCTTAAGGATATACACGCCCTGTTTATGAACACCGGTATCGGCAGAGGCGGTTACTCCGTCATAGGACAGGGCAAAATAGCGGAGATAATCTCTCTCAAAAGCGAGGAGCGCCGTATAGTATTTGAAGAGGCGGCGGGTATCGCAAAATATAAATTCAGCAAGAACGAGGCGCTGAAAAAACTAACCTCCACTCAGGAAAACCTGACAAGACTGAACGATATAAACAGCGTTCTGGCGTCGCGCGTCGGTCCGCTTGAAAAGGAATCGGAAAAAGCGCGCAGGTATATGGAGATATACGAGGAAAAACGTATGCTCGACATAGCCCTGTGGCTGTACGACATGGCGGAGCTGACAAAGCGCATAGCGTCGCTGCGCGGCACCTACGAGATATATGCGAACGACCTTGAAATGACGGAGAGCGAGGCGAACAGACTTGCCGATCAGACGACGGCGCTGTTCGACAGTCTGCAGGAGCTCAAGCACGAGACGGAGAAATGCAACACCGAGCTTTCGCGTACGCAGAACGACAGGACGGAGGCTTCGAACAAAGCCGCGTTCGCCACCGCCGAGGCGGGACATTTAAAGGAGAAGATAGACGAGCTCGGCTCAAGGCTGAAAGCCCTGCGCGAGAGTATGTTCGACGCGGAGAAGCTGAGAAACGAGAGAGAAGCGGCGTACCGCATATCCGTTGACAAGGACGCGGAGCTCAAAGCGAAGGAAGACGCGGCGCAGACGGCGTATAACGAGATATGCGTTAAGATCGACGAGTGCGCGGAGCTTATATCCGACACGGCGGAGCAAGCGCGTATCCTTGGCGACGAAGCGATAGATCTGCGCATAAGCCTGACCGTCACCGACACGAGCGACGCGACGGACAGCGAAAAGACCGCGGAGCTTGACGCGTCGATCTCCCAGCAGAACGAGACTATAAAACGTCTTGAAGCGGAGCTTTCCGCCGCGGAAAAGTCGGAGAAGGCATACGCCGACAAGCGCGCGGAGACCGCTGAAAAACTCAGTGAAATAAAAGAAAAACAGGCAAAGAACGCCGAGGAGGAACAAAAATACAGACGCGCCAAAGACGACGCGGACGTCGCGTATCAGGTCGCTGAAAAGAAATCGGAGACGCTGAAACGCATGGAGGAGCTGTTCGAGGGCTACTCGCACGCGACGCGCTTCATCATGGACGAATACAAGCGCGGCAATCTGCACGGTATATACGCGCCCGTATCGCAGATAATCTCCGTTCCGGAAAAATACACCACGGCGATAGAATGTACGCTCGGCTCGGCTTTGCAGAACATAGTGGTCGAGGACGAGGCGGCGGCAAAGGCGGCGATGTACGCCCTGAAAAACGCGGGGGCGGGACGCGCGACGTTTCTGCCGGTAGCCACGGTCAGACCGTCGTATCTCTCGCAGGATATAAACAGGCTGAAAACGATGCGCGGCTTTGAGGGCGTTGCGTCCGATCTCGTATCGGTCGAGGCGAAGTTCGGCGACATCTGCAAAAGCCTGCTCGGACGGACCGCGGTATTCGACAACATAGACAACGCCGTAAAATGCGCAAGAGAATTCGGTTACAAAATAAGACTTGTCACGCTTGACGGTCAGCAGATAAACGCGGGCGGCTCCTTTACGGGCGGCTCGGGAATAAAGGACAGCGGCATCCTGTCGCGCGGCGCGGAAATAGAAGCGCTCGCCGCGGTGATGGAAAAGTGCAGAAAAACTTCGGATGACGCGGAAAAGAAGCTTGCCGAAGCGGCGGAGCGGAGCGAAAGACTGTCGCTTGAATATGACAACACCGCGGCTGAGGACGGCATACTTGCGGCGCTGCAGAACGAGGCGTCGTCCGCGGTCAAGGTCGCGCAGGCGAGGCTTGACGAGGCGTACGGCAGAGCCGACGAGATAGAAGCGGAGAAATCCGGCATCACGGAAAAATCGGAAGCCCGCAGAAAAAAGCGTGAGGAAGACACAAAACTGCTTGCCGAAACGAACGCGAAAATCAAAGAGCTGAACGAAAAAAGCGAGGCGCTCGACGGCGAGATGAACAGACTCAACGCCGACCAGAGAACGGCGCGCACCGCGCTCGAGGAGGCGAGGGTGAGATCAGCCGAGAACGCGCGCGGCACGTCCGCGTATCTGTCGTCGTTCGAAGAGAGCAATAGCACCTGCGCCGTGCTTAAACAGAGCATAGAGAGCGCCGAGGCTCAGCTTGAAAGCCACAAAAAGAAACTCCGTGAGAACGCGGAAAAATCGGGACAGACGCAGACGGATCTTTCCGAATATGAAAAGAGGATAGCGGAGCTTGAGGCGAGGATAAAGGAGCTTTCCGAGAGCGCCGCGCAGACGGAGGGCAAATACACCGCGAGCAGAAACGCCGAGCGCGAGAAGAACGAACAGAAGCAGCAGCTTATCGAAAAGAAGATACAGTCCGAATCAAGGCTTGAAAACGCGGAAAACGAGCGCGAAAAGCTCAAGGGCGTGCTTGAGGAAAACTACGAGCTGTCTTACACCGAGGCAAAGGAAAAGGCCGTCGAATACGGCTGTCCCGAGGTGACGGAGAGCACTCGTCCGGAGTTATACAGACGCCAGACGGAGCTCAAGGGCAGGATCCGCGCCCTGGGCCATGTGAACGTCTCCGCGATAGAGGAATATCAGGAGGTCAAAAAACAGCACGACGAGCTGACGGCGCAGATAACGGACCTTACGAATTCCGAAACGGATCTCTTGCAGATAATAGAAAAGCTTGACAGCGAGATGAAAACGGGCTTCGTCACGGCGTTTGAAAACATAAACGTCCATTTCGGCCAGGTTTTCCGCCGTCTGTTCGGCGGCGGCACGGCAGAGCTCGTTCTGCGCGAGCCGGACAACGTGCTTGAATCCGGCATAGACATAAACGTCGCGCCTCCCGGAAAGATAATAAAGAATCTGTCGCTTTTGTCGGGCGGCGAGCAATCGTTCGTCGCGATAGCGATATACCTTGCGCTCCTTGAGGTCAACCCGACGCCGTTCATAATGCTCGACGAGATAGAGGCGGCGCTCGACGAGGTCAACGTTGACAGATTTGCGCAGTACGTAAAGGAAACGCAGGACAAAACGCAGTTCATACTTATCACGCACAGACGCGGCACAATGGAGGTCGCGGAAAAGCTGTACGGCGTCACGATGCCCGTAAAAGGCATTTCAAAGGTACTGTCCGTCGACATAGACGAAATAGAAGAAAAATTAGGAAAGCTGGATTAAACGATGGGATTTTTTGAGAAACTGAAAGCGGGCCTGCAGAAGACCAAAAACGCGCTTTTCGGAAAAGTACACGACCTTTTCGTATCTATGCGCAAGGTCGACGAGGACTTGCTCGAGGAGCTTGAGGAGATACTGATAACCTCCGACGTGGGCGTTGAGACGACGGAGAAGATAATAGCAAAGCTGAGAAAAAAGATACAGGAAAACAGGATAACGGAATCGGAGGACGCGTATAACGCCCTGAAAGAGGTCATAGGCGAGATGATAGAGGACGGGAAACCGCTCGATCTTTCAACCAAGCCGTCCGTCATACTCGTGATAGGCGTGAACGGCGTCGGCAAAACGACCTCTATCGCAAAGATAGCGAATTATCTCAAGAGTCAGGGCAAAAAAGTCATACTCGCCGCCGCGGATACGTTCCGCGCAGCCGCGATAGATCAGCTCGGGATATGGGCTGACCGCGTGGGCGTCGATATGATAAAGCATGACGAGGGCTCGGATCCCGCGTCCGTCGTGTTCGACGCGGCGGCGGCCGCAAAGGCGAGAGGCGCCGACGTGCTTATAATAGACACGGCGGGACGTCTGCACAACAAGAAAAATCTTATGGATGAGCTGTCTAAAATCAACCGCGTCGTCGGAAGAGAGCTGCCGGACGCCGCGCGTGAAACGCTTCTCGTACTCGACGCGACGACGGGACAGAACGCCGTGATACAGGCGAAGGAATTCAGCAACACCGCGGAAATAACGGGGCTTGTGCTCACAAAGCTCGACGGCACGGCAAAGGGCGGTATAGTCATATCCGTAAAGGATGAGCTCGGCATACCCGTAAAATTCATAGGAGTCGGAGAAAAAGCCGACGATATGCAGCCGTTTATAGCGGAAGAATTCATAAACGCGTTATTTGAATGATGAAATTTGTACTTGCGTCTAACAACAAAAAGAAAATATCGGAGCTTTGCGCCATCCTTTCAAGCCTTTTGCCCGACTGCGAGGTGCTCTCGCTCGGCGATATAGGTTATACCGGCGATATCGAGGAGACGGGGGATACGTTTGAAGAAAACTCGAAGATCAAGGCGTCTGTTCCCGCTTCGCTCGGATATATCGGAATAGCGGACGATTCGGGACTGTGCGTTGACGCGTTAGACGGCGCGCCGGGCGTTCATTCCGCAAGATACTCCGGCGGCGGAGACGCCGAAAATATCAAAAAGCTTTTGTCGGAGCTTGAGGACGTGCCGGACGAAAAGCGCGGCGCAAAATTCGTTTGCGTGATGACCGCGGTGTTCCCGGACGGGAAAACGGTATCCGCAAGGGGCGAGGCGCACGGCGTGATACTGCACGAGAAGCGGGGCGACGACGGCTTCGGCTACGATCCCGTATTTTACAGTACGGATCTGAATAAAACTTTCGCGGAAGCGGAGCCCGATGAAAAAAACAAAGTATCGCACAGAGGGCGGGCGCTCGCCCTGTTCTGCGAAAAACTGAAAGGTGAAATATGTTAAATTCAAAACAGCGAGCGTTTTTAAAAAATCTCGGCGCTAAACTTCAGCCGATATTTCAGATAGGCAAAAACGAGATATCCGACAATATGGTAAATCAGATATCGGACGCTCTCACCGCGCACGAGCTTATCAAAATATCCGTTCTTGACAATTCTCCCTATACGAGCAGGGAGGCGGCGGATATAACCGCGGAGAAGACCGGCGCGGACGTCGTCCTCGTCGTCGGAAACAGATTTTTGCTTTACCGCGAAACAGAAGATAAAAAACGCAGAGAAAAAAGGATAATACTGCCGTGAGGATAGGTATATACGGAGGCACGTTCTCGCCGCCGCACAACGGACACACCGCCGCGGCAAAACGTTTCCTGCAGGCGGCAAAGCTTGACAGACTGCTGATAATGCCGAGTCTCATATCGCCGCACAAGCCTACGGCGAAGGACGACGATCCAAGCAAGCGTGTCGAAATGTTAAAGCTCGCATTCGCCGACGTGCCGCGGATAGAGATATCCGACTATGAGATAAAAAAAGGCGGCGTGAGCTACACGTATCTGACGCTCGAGCATTTTTATAATGAAAATGACACGCTCTGCTTCCTCTGCGGCTCCGATATGTTCTTGACGCTTGACAGCTGGCGCGAGCCGGAAAAGATATTTTCCCTGTGTGAGATATGGTGTATGTCACGCACGGGAAACGACGGCGCGGAGCTTGAAGCGAAAAAGCGTGAGTATGAAGCAAAATTCGGCGCGAAGTGCTATGTCTGCGAGGACGACGCGGTCGATATCTCGTCTACCGTGATAAGGCGGAAGCTGCGCGAAGGAGAAGACGCGTCAAAGCATCTGTCAGAAAGCGTTTACGGTTATATACTTGAAAACGACCTGTACGGCGCAAAAAACAAAGAAATAAAAGAATATATAAAGGCGCATCTGTCTGACAAAAGATATTTGCACAGCACAGGCGTCGCAAAGACGGCGGAGGAGCTGGGAGAAGCGGTCGGACTTCCCGAGGCGGATATCGCAAAGCTCATTCGCGCGGGGTTATGCCACGATATATCAAAGGAGCTGACGATAGAAGAACAGCTTGAAATTCTCTCCGGATACGGTATAACGCCCGAGGAGGATTATTTAAAGGCGGAGCAGACGCTTCATCAGCTCTCCGGCGCGTATTACGCAAAAAAGCTGTTCGGGACGGACGATATGATATCCGGTATGATAAAATACCACTGCACGGGCGCGCCCGGGATGACGCTCTGTGAAAAGA
>CACZOH010000119.1 GCA_902782785.1 uncultured Ruminococcus sp.
ACAAAAGCGTCCGGCTTCGATACGAAAAGAGTCGGCGTAACGATACCCGTGATAGGTATTACGGGACAGAGCGGCGCGGGCAAAAGCACGGTGGCGAAGCTATTTGAAAAAAGCGGCGCGTACGTCGCGGACTGCGATAAAATATACCACGAATTGCTTTACAGGAATTCGCCCGTCGTTTCTGCGATAAAGGAGCGCTTTCCGTTTGCGGTAAAGGACGGTATGCTTGACAGACCGTCGCTCGCCGCCGCCGTGTTTTCCGACAAAGAGAAGCTCTCGCTTCTCAACCGCATAACGCACGGCGCGATACTTTCCGAGGTGAGAAACAGGCTGAGGCAGGCGGAGCGCGACGGATATACGCTTGCCGCGGTAGACGCGTCGCAGCTTTTTGAATCCGGGTACGACGCGGAATGCACTGCGGTCGTCGGCGTCTGCGCGGATGAGGAAACAAGGATAAAGCGCATTACGGAAAGAGACGGGATAAGCCGTGAAAAAGCGCTCTCCCGCATATCGGGTCAGCATAACGAGGACTTTTTCCGCGTATATTGTGACTGTATAATAGAAAACCGCGGAGACGAAAAAGAGCTTATCGAAAAAACTAACGGGATCATATCAAAATACACGGTGAAAAAATGAAACAGGCGATAAAAAGAAGCGTCACGGCGATAATCCTCGTTGCGCTTGCGATAGCGTCGGGCTACGGGATACAGCAGATATATTACGCGATACAGGCGAAAAACTACCCTCTCGCATACACGGAATACGTTGAAAAATACGCAAAGCAGTACGACGTGCCGGAGGCGGCGGTCTACGCCGTTATAAAGGTTGAGAGCAATTTCGTATATAACGCGGAGTCCTACAAAAAGGCGCGCGGGCTTATGCAGCTGATGCCCGGAACGTTTGAATGGCTTTGCCAAAAGGAGGGGCTCGATCCGTCGGAGCACAGCATAGACGATCCGGAAACGAACATACGGATAGGGACCTGCTATCTTTCGTTTTTGTATAAGGAATTCGAGATATGGGACACGGTGTTCGCCGCTTATAACGCCGGTCACGGCGTGGTGCGTCAATGGCTTGCGGACAGCAGGTACGGCAAGGACGGTCATCTTATAAACATACCGTATTCCGAGACCTCCGGGTACGTGAAAAAGGTGTCCTCGGTCATGGAGGCGTATCAGAAAATACTTAAGGAGAAAAGCGAAGGAAACGGGTCGTGACCCGGCCGGAACGAATAAATCTTCAGAGTGTTTTTGTTTTGCAACTATATTATACCATGAAAGCAGAAAACAGGCAGCCCCTTTTTCAAGGTTTTTGCCTGTTTTCTTCATTTTTTTGCTGTCTCTTAATGCGACAGCCCCGTTTGCGTATAGAATAGAGTTATATGATATTTGTTTGAGCGGTAGAGGAGACCCCTCCCCTGCAAAGAAAGGCGGCGCAGGCGTTAGTTTGTACAGCCTTTCGCAGAAACATATAACTTATAATTACACTTTTTCTTTTTTTTGTCGTCTTATATTACAGAGGCGCCTCTAACGAAAGGATAAATAATAATGCTTTTGACCGATGATGAAATAACCGCACTGTTTTTTGACCGCGACGAAAAAGCTGTCGCCGAGGTTGATAAAAAATACGGCGAATATCTTAAGTCCGTCGCCCTCAATATGACGGGCGACAGACGCGACGCGGAGGAGTGCGTGAACGACGCGTATCTTTCCGCGTGGAATTCCATACCGCCGAGCAGGCCCGCGTCGCTTCAGGCTTATCTCACCGCGCTTTTAAGAAACGCCGCGCTTGACGTGATAAAAAAGAGCAAAAGGGCGCGGCGCATACCGAAAAAGCTGTTTAAACCGCTTGAAGAGCTCTCCGAAATTCTCCCCGGCGGCGACGCCGAGGACGCGATAACGGAAAGGGAACTGTCCGGCATCATAAACGGCTACGTCAGACGGTTATCGGATAGACAGCGGTATATTTTCATAAGCCGCTATTACGTAAACCGTTCAATCGGCGAAATATCAAAGAAGCTCGGCGTGAGCAAATCGACGGTCAACAAGGAGCTTGCGGGAATTAAGCAGGGCTTGAAGGAAAGGTTAGAGAAAGAGGGATACGATATATGAAGAACTTAAAGAAAAAAGAGCTTTTATATAACGCGGTATCGGGCATAGACGACGACGTCATATCGGATTTTTCAGTATATGATAAGTCTTTACCCGAAAAAAAGGAGAGAAACGCAGCGTACAGACCGGTCCTCGGTATAATCGGCGCGTTTGCGCTGTTTATCGCCGTGTGCGGCGTAACGTACGGGGGGATAAAATATCTTGAATATAAGGGGAGCATGATACAAAAGCCCGGACAGTCGGAATCTGTCACGGATGAAAACGGAAAGACGGAGCAGGGCGGCGTAGTGCAATTCCGCCTTGCAAAAAAATCGGTGAAATCGTCAAACGGCAGCTCGGAGACGGTTTACGAATACGACGAATACGGCAGGGTGACAAAAGAGACGACGACCACGGGTAAAGGAGAGAAAAGTACAACCGAAAACACGTACGACGAAGCGGGAGATTTAGTCAAACAGTATACAAACAGAAAACTCACCGGCGGTCAGAAGGGAATAGAGAAAAGAGAAAGCACCTACGACGCATTCGGCCGCATAATAAAGCTGAAAGCGAAGAATGAAACTAACAGCGGGACGTCAGATTACAGCGAGGAATATGAATACGACGAAGACGGGCGAATCATAAAAATGGTGCAGTCGCAGGGCGTCACTTTTGAGTACGAGTACACGGATAAAAACGGCAGCTATATTATGACCGGCGCGGGCGAGACGACGACCGTTACGCTTGACGAAAACGGTTTTCTGATAAAATACGAAACAGAAAAAAACGGCGAGCAAACAATAACGGAAATAGAATATGACGGGCACGGAAGACGTACAAAAACAACAATTAACGGCAAAGTCAATGACGAATGTATCCGCACGTATAATGGCGAACTCGTGATGAGCGAAGAATCAACGCGGTATACGTCAGACGGGGCGGAAAAGACGTATCGGAAATACGAATACGACGGGTACAATAACGAAAAGGGTTACGAGGTTCGCACAGCCTCGGGCGACGTTGTTTCAAAGGTCACGTACGAATATGAAGCCGTATACGCCGAAGAACCCGTGAAAAAGCTTGTTTTCGCGAATCTGACAGGCGATATGAGCAGACCCGTGACGAAAGAAAAGATAACAGAGGCTCTTTCACGGTACGGCGGCGATACCGTTATAATCAAAATCAACCCGCGCAAGGATTCGTTTTTGTCCGATATAAAGGACGCGGTTGACGGTCTCGGATACGACACGCTTGCCGACAACACTTATAACAAAAAAGTATATCAGACGGACGAACAAAGAATTCTTGAGCTTAAGGCGAACGCCGCCCGCGTTTCCCCCGACGCGCTGTATGAGCTGTTATATTCGTATCACGTGACGTCGATAACCGTATACCGCGCCTGAATAAAGACGCTTATTTAAGATTATCCTGATACTGTTTAGGCGTTGCGCCGTATTTCTGACGGAATATACGGTAAAAATGCTTCATATCCGAATATCCGACCGCCGCGGCGGCTTGCTTTACCGTCAGAGATGACGAGGAAAGCAGCTCCGCGGCTTTTTTCAGCCTTATTTCCTGCAGGTATTCTACGGGAGAGGTTCCGGTGACGGATTTGAAAACGCGGTGAAAATAGCCGGTGCTCAGATACGCGCGCGACGCGAGCAGCTCGCACGTTATTTTTTCGTTGTAATAATCGTTCATATATCTGATCGCGCTTTCGGCGATGGCGCGGCGGTACGCGCCGCCGCCGTTTTCCCTGCCGCTCATCTGCAGACGGAATATCGACACGAGCAGACGTATCAGATTAGCCTCGTTTATTTTTTCGTATCCGTTCTGCTTTTCCTCGTATTCCGTATACATCTCGTTTATCACGGGAAACACGCTTACGGCGTCGTTCAGTATAATGTAGGGTTTACTGACCGAGCTTTGTTTTTCGTTGTCAAAAAGACAACTGTAAACTATATTTATGAAATCGTCGCTTTTGTTTATCGCAAAGCGCAGGACAGACGGGTCGAAAATACAGTTGTAAACGACGAGCTGATCCACGTCCTCGCTTTTGAAGCCGTGCGCAACGTTTGAATTCAACAGTATAAGATCGCCTTTTTCTATGCGCGAGGAGAACCCGTCTCCTATATCGTGTATGCCGCTGCCGGAGGCGATATACGCTATTTCAATAAACTTATGCTTGTGCAGGCTCACGTTTCTGCCGACGGTGCAGTTGCATTTCTGCATTATTATTTCGTTCTTGCTGTTGAGCGACAGAACGTTGTCTTCAAACCGAAGGTCATTCATTTTCGTTATTCCTCTTTTCCGATACATCCATTATACGTTTTTTATACCCGAATTCAACGGTAATTTATTAAAAAAATGCAAAACAGGTCAGAAT
Organism: uncultured Ruminococcus sp.; assembly: GCA_902782785.1. Taxonomy (GTDB): domain Bacteria; phylum Bacillota; class Clostridia; order Oscillospirales; family CAG-272; genus UBA1248. Next base: position 4,477 of record CACZOH010000119.1, read on the forward strand.
ACCCTAATAAATCGGAAGCGTTGACCATTGTTTTTTTCAGAGCGGCGCGGTAAAATAATAAAAAAAAGAAAGGTGTATCAGATCATGAAAAAAATGAATATCGGCATTATCATACTCGGCAAGTTCTACACTTTATCCCCGGAAGAAAAAAAGATCGCTGATCACGATCTGCGTAAATCAGACGATATCAATCTGACGGCTGACGAAAAGATCATCAAAAAAATGTCCGACCGCGTAAAGGCGCTTTTACCGGAGGACGTTACGACGTTTACGGCAAACGCCGTTACGGAAAACGACGCTCTCAACCTCGGGACAGCCGACGCGTACGTCGTCGTCCCGTTCAACGTAATCGACGTAGTTTTCGCGGCGCTCCACTCCAAAAACAAACCGATAATCATATACGCTCCGGCGTTTTCCGAAATATGGTCGTACGGCAACGTGTTTTATCCTTATTTTATGCGCGATACGAGAAAAATCGACGCAAAGCTCGGAATAAAGCAGGAGGTATATCTCTGCAATGACGACGGCGAGCTTTCCTCATACGCTTCGGCTCTGAACGTCAGATTCAAGATAAACAACACAAAAGTCCTCTGCATAGGCGAGGCGATGTACGAGCCGTACCACAGCTTCAACTGGGGTTATGAAATGGTGCGTCTGATCCAGGCGAAATACGGCGTTGAATGGAAGCATATAGGCTCCGACAAATTCCTCGAGATATTCAAAAGCAGCGAAAGCGGCGACGCTTCCGTGATAAACGGCGAAGCGAACGAAAACAGACTGCCCGACGGCTACGATCTGTCAAACCCCGTAAAAACATATCAGATATACAAAAAACTGATAGCCGACGCCGGCGCCGACGCGTTTACGGTCAACTGTATCGAATCCACCGTACATACCGGCTGCAACACCTCCTCGTGCTACGCGCTGTCAAAGCTGAACGACGACGGCATCGTGGCGGCGTGCGAGGCGGACGTAACGACGCTTATGAATATGCTCATAGTTTCCTATTCGACAAACAAGCCGGCTTTTATGTGCAACCCGTATCTGTTCCCGCAGGACGACCGGCTGTTCGTATCTCACTGCACTGCGCCTACGAAGCACAGCTATGATTCCGATGAAAAGGATGAATTCAACTTATACACTTATTTTGAGATCAGAGATCTTCCATGCGGTCTGCAGGTCATAAAACAGCCCGGACCCGTGACGGTGACAGGTATATCTCACGACGGTATGGACAAAATGGTCATAGTTCGCGGAAATCTCATAAGAAACACCGCTTTCCCGTCCTGCCGCACACAGTTTGAGATAGACGTTCCCGGCGGTATCAAAAAGCTCGCGGAATGCTATGAGGGACGGCACTGGGCGCTCGTTTACGGCGATATGAGCGATAAAATAGCAAAATCCAACGAGATACTCGGCATTGAAACCGTATTGATCTGAGCTGCTTTTGAAAACACGGCTCATCGTATTGCAAATTGTATAAATTTGTTTTAATTTTTATTATTCCCATTGACAAACTTATACAATAGTTATATAATTGACTTAACCTTAAAATTGAAATTTACGGAGGGAAAACATTATGAAGGACTTCAGGATCATCATGGCGGGCTGCGGAGATATCGCTTACCGCTGGCTCGATCACATCACAAAAAGAGACGACTGCGAGATAATCGCGATAGCGGAGAAAAATCCCGTACGCGCGGAAAACTACATCAAAAGATACAACCTCAATCCCGTGCCGCCGATATATTCTTCGGTAGAGGAAGCGCTCGCCAAGGAAAAGGGCAACGTTCTGATAGACCTCACCTACGTCACCGTACATCACGACATAGTGACGACGGCTCTGCGCGCGGGCTACGACGTTCTGGGCGAGAAGCCGATGGCGTTCACGGTAGATCAGGTCAACGATATGCTCAAAACCGTAGACGAGACGGGCAAGCGTTATTTCGTAATGCAGAACAGAAGATACATAGAGCAGGTCAAAAAGATCCGTCAGCTCGTTCTGTCCGGCATAATGGGCGACCCGTCGTATATCTGCAGCGATATATTCGTCTGCGCGGATATGGCTTCGATCAGAAATCAGTTCAAATATCCTCAGCTTCAGGACAACAACATACACAGCTTTGACCTTGCGAGATTTCTTGTGGGCGGAAAGCCGACGTCGGTCCATTATCACAGCTTCAACCCGAAGGGCTCGCTCTACACGGGCGACGGCGCGGGCGACGCGGTATTTGAGTTCGACAACGACATAATCTACTCGTTCAGAGGCTACAACGGCACGGAGGGCAACTACACTTCGTGGGACAACGTTTGGCGTATCAACTGCGAGCGCGGTTCCGTGGTATGGGACGGCTTCGGCGACGCGAAATACGAATACTGTGACCACAACGGCGACATATTCAAGGGCATACCCTTCAAGGGCGGCATAATAGCGAGACCCGACGTGGTGCGCGATCAGCACGACGGCGCGCTTGAGGATATGTTCGACGCGTTAAAGACCGGCAGGACTCCTCTGCTCGACTGCAAGGACAACGTGAACAGCATAGCCATGGTGCTCGCGAGCGTTAAGAGCATAGAAGAAAACCGCAAAGTAAAAATAAAGGTAAGCGACACGTATCCTTACCTCGTTCTCGAATAATATAACGGAGGTCAAAATGAAACTTACCGGCGGAGAAATAATCGTTAAAAAACTGACCGCCGAGGGCGTGCCCTACATTCTCGGCATCCCCGGTCACGGCGTTCTCGGTCTGTTTGACGCGATAAGAAAAGAAGAAGAAGCTGGCAATATCAAATACATTCAGGTTAAACACGAGCAGGCGGCGACCGCGATAGCCGACGGCTATTTCAGAGTCAAAAAAGAACCGCTCGCGGTGTTCGCCTCGATCGGCCCGGGCACGCTCAACCTCGGCATCGGTCTGGGAACGGCGTACGCCGATTCCACGCCGTTCCTCGCTCTCTGCGGAGATACGCACGTTCATATGAGCGGCGTCGGCGTTCTGCAGGAGCTTGAACGCTATAAGGACAGCAATATTTTAAGGAGCCTCGAGCCGCTGTCAAAGCGCGTATGGCGCGCCGAATCGGCAAGACAGCTGTCGCGTATAGTCGGCAACGCCTTCCGCGAGATGACGGGCGGCAGAAAAGGTCCGTGCGTCATAGCGCTTCCGATGGACGTGCAGTCCGAATACGCGGAATTTGACGTGACGCCGGAAGCGGCGGAGCCGTCGTACAGCCCCTCCGCGGACGCGGAGGCGGTGAAAAAGGCGATAGAGCTGATGAAGACCGCAAAGCGTCCCGTAATACTTGCGGGCGGCGGAGCGATGAACTCGGGCGCGGGCGACGTTATAGTCAGGCTCGCGGAAAAATGGGGCGCCGGCATAATAACGACGCTCGCGGCAAAGGGCACCGTGGCGGAGGATCATCCGCAGTACTGCTTCCACACCGGCTCAAAGGGCACGGCGATAGGACTTGAGATAGCGTCGCACGCCGACGTGATACTCGCGCTCGGCACGCGTTTCGCGGACGAGACGACGTGCTCGTACAGAAAGGGCGTCGCGTTCAACTTCCCGGATACGAAGCTGATACAGGTCGATATAGACGCGCACGAGATAGGCAAGAACTACAAGGCGGATATAGGCATAATAGCGAACGCAAAGGACACGGCGGAAAAGATACTCGAGGGCTTCGGCGATTTTGACGTGAACAAAGCGTACCTCGACGAGATAAAAGCGCTGCGCGAAAAATGGTTCGCCTACGTAAAGAGCAACAGGGAGATCAGCACGAACGAATTCACGATCTCCAAGCTCATAGGCGTGATGAACGAAACGCTGCCCGACGATACGATAATCTCAACGTCCTCCGGCAACACGCAGGCGCAGCTGTTCCAGGAATACTGCTATAAAAAACCGGGCTGCAACCTGACGACGGGCGGCTTCTCCACAATGGGCTGGGCTTTCCCCGCGGCAATGGGCGCAAAGCTGGCGGCGCCGGAAAGACCGGTCGTCGCGCTCGTCGGCGACGGCGACTTCATGATGGTCATGCAGGAGCTGTCCACGATGGCTCAGTACAATATTCCGATAATCGTCATAGTCGCGGACAACAGCGGCTGGATGGCGATAAAGGATCTGCAGATAGACGTTTTGGGAAAAGAAGCCGCGTTCGGCAACGATTTTGAGCAGAACGGAAAGAAATACGATCCCGATTTTGCAGCGATCGCGGAGGCATTCCACATCAAATCGTACAAAGCCGACGGCAAAGAGAGCTTTGAGACGGCGCTGAAGGACGCGCTTGAGACGACAAGATCCGGCAAGCCCGCGTTCATACACGTTCCCGTTTCAAACGAATATCCGTATTCCGGCGGCAAGGCGTTCGGCTGGTGGGACGTTCCCGTACCCGCTTATATGGAAGAGAAAAAGCAGAACTACGAGAGCGGCAAGCGCGAGGAGACCGTTTAAAACGTTATGGACAGAAAAACTACGATGAAAGCCGCCGCGGAAATACGCAAGCTCTGCATAAACGAGCTTGCGGCGGCGGGCTACGGTCATATAGGCGGCAGTATGTCCATTTGCGATATACTCGCCGTGCTTTATACCGATATCCTTGACGTGGACCCGAAGGACCCGAAAAAAAAGGACAGAGATTATCTCGTTCTGTCAAAGGGTCATTGCGGACCGGCGCTTTACGCGGCGCTTGCGTATAAAGGATATTTTGATACGGAGGAGCTTAAAACGCTCAACCGGGGCGGCACTTCCCTGCCCTCTCACTGCGACAGGCTGAAAACGACGGGTATAGATATAAGCACCGGTTCTCTCGGTCAGGGTCTGTCCCTCGGAACAGGCGTCGCCATGGGAAAGAAGATACAGGGTATCGGCGGCAGAGTGTTCGTCATAGTCGGCGATGGCGAGCTGCAGGAGGGGCAGAACTGGGAGGCGGTACAGTTTATCGCCCACAACAGCCTTTCAAACCTCGTCATAATCGTTGACAACAACAAAAGACAGCTTGACGGCTATACGAAGGATATCTGTCAAACGTTTGACTACAAAGCAAAATTCGAGGCCTTCGGCATCCACGCGTTTGAGGCGGACGGTCACGACGTTTCCGACATTTACGACAAGCTGACGACCGCCGTTAACACCTGCCCCGCCGTCGTCATAATGAACACGGAAAAGGGACACGGCTGTAAATTCGCGGAGATCCCCGGCTTCAATCACTATATGGTGATATCAAAGGAAATGGCGGACGAGGCGACGGCGGAGGTCGACAGAAGACTGGAGGCGAGCCTGTGAAACGACTTACCGACAATATTTCTTTAGGAACAAAAGAGATGCGCGCCGCCTACTGTGACGCGCTGATAAAAGAGGCCCGCGTAAACAGTAAGATCGTCGTCGTTGACGCGGACGTGAGCCATTCCGTCGGAACGGAGCCGTTTTATAAGGAGTTCCCCGGGCGGAGCGTAAACTGCGGCATAATGGAGGCGCACGCCGTCGGTATGTGCGCCGGTATGTCGGAGACCGGGCTTGTCCCGTTCTTCCATGCGTTCGGCGTGTTTGCGACAAGGCGCGTGTTCGATCAGATATTTCTGTCGTGCGCGTATCAGAAGCTGAACGTAAAGATAATCGGCGCGGATCCGGGCGTCACCGCCGCGTCCAACGGCGGAACGCATATGCCGTTTGAGGATATAGGGCTTATGCGCCTTATCCCCGGCTCGGTCATAATTGAGCCCGCGGACGTCACGATGTACGAAGCGGCGGTCTCTTACATGGCGAACAACTACGGCGTCCATTATCTCCGCACCTCGCGCAGAAAGACGATGCGGATCTATAACGACGGGGCGGAATTCGTTATAGGAAAAGCGAATAAGCTGAACGACGGAGACGACGTTTGTCTGACAGCGAGCGGCATTATGGTATACGAAGCGCTGAAAGCCGCGGATATGCTCGCGGAAAAAGGAATATCCGCAAGAGTGCTCGATATGCATACGATAAAACCGCTTGACGTGCAAGCCGTCCTTGACGCCGCAAAAGAATGCGGCGCGATAGTAACGGCGGAAAACCATAACGTTACGGGCGGACTCGGCGCCGCGGTATGCGAGGCGCTCGCGGAGACGGTCCCCGTACCGGTGGAGCGCGTCGGCGTCCGTGAATCGTTCGGAGAGGTGGGCACGCAGGATTATCTGCAGAAGCGTTTCGGACTTACCGCGGACGACATAGTAAAAGCGGCGTTAAAATGCATATCGAGAAAAGCATAAAAAAGAGAGGTGGATTTAAAAAATGAGGATCGCACTTATAAACGAGGTCTCTTCAAGAGACAAAAACCCGCTCGTGCTCGCCGCGCTGCAGGAAACGGGCAACGAGATTTTCAACGTCGGCTGTACCGCCGAGGAAGGCTCCCTGACTTATATACAGACGGGACTTATGGCGGGTATGGCGCTGAATTCCGGCGCGGCTGATTTCGTCGTAGGCGGCTGCGGCACGGGTCAGGGCTTCCTTATGTCCGCCATGCAGTATCCGGGCGTTTTCTGCGGACTTATACAGGATTCGCTCGACGCGTGGCTGTTCTCGCAGATAAACGGCGGGAACTGCATCTCGCTTGCGCTGAACAAAGGTTTCGGCTGGGCGGGCGATATAAACCTTAAATACATCTTTGAAAAGCTCTTTTTGGATCCTCCGGGACGCGGATATCCGCTTCACCGTGCGGAAAGTCAGCAGGCGTCAAGAGCCCTGCTTTGCAGTATAAGCGGTCAGACTCACAAAAGCTATGAGGAAATACTACGCCAAATAGACGGCAAAACGCTTGAGGCGGTGATGAACTACAAACCTTTTAAGGAGTTTATGGAGAAATATGGAAAGGCTTAATCTTTTTATAAACAATGAATTCGTACCGTCAAAGACGGAGGATTACTACAAGATATACAACCCGAGCACGGGCGAGGTCATAGCGGAAGCGCCGAAATGCACCCCGGACGAAGCCGAGCTTGCGATAAAGAGTGCGGCTGAGGCGTTTGAGAGCTGGAGAAACGTGCCGGTGCTTAAGCGCGTACAGGTGCTGCATAAGGTCAAGCAGTACATAGACGAAAATATGGACGAGCTTACGATGAGCGTAGCACGCGAAAACGGCAAAGCGTGGGAGGAAGCCAAGGGAGACGTGCTGAAAGCGCGCGAGGCTACGGAGCACGCGATATCCATGCCGTCCCTCATCATGGGCGAATCGCTTATGGACGCGTCGAACGGATACGACACGGTGCTTTACCGCGAGTCGCTCGGCGTGTTCCTGGGCATAGCTCCCTGCAATTTCCCCGCGATGATACCCATGGGCTGGATGGTGCCGCTGTGCATAGCCTGCGGCAATACAATGGTGTTAAAGGCTTCGAGCACGACGCCTATGACGGCGCTGCGCTTTGCGGAGATATACCGCAAGGCGGGACTTCCCGCGGGCGTTCTCAACATCATAACCTGCGGCAGAGACGAGGTCGAGCGCATGATAGCGCACGAGGATATAAAGGGCGTTTCGTTCGTCGGTTCGACCAAGACGGGACTTTCCGTATATGAACGCGCGTCAAAATACGGCAAGAGAGTG
>CACZOH010000120.1 GCA_902782785.1 uncultured Ruminococcus sp.
TTCGTTTCCTCTCCGAACACGTACGTTTTCGCTTTTATTATCATCCGTCTGACCGTGTCTTCCGCTCCGGTCGTTTCCGCGGCAGTGATCGTATCCGTGCCGGCGGAAGTGCCGAGAGTGTTGAGCATCTTTATCCCGAACAGCGTGACGCCTACGGTGAGTACAAGCGTGAGCGCCGCCGCCAGCCAGTAAGCGGCGGGACCGGACGATCTGCTCTGATCATTTTTATTCTCTTTTCTTCTTTCCTTGACCGTCTCCGAGAGCAGAAGAGCGTCGGGAGACGATACCGCGGAAAGCAAACCGTTGTAACGCTTTGATAACGCGTTTTCTATATCGTTATAATTCTTTCCCATATTTTCCTCCTGTCAAAGCCCGAGTTTTTCGGCAAGCTTATCCAAAGCCCGGTAATATTTTGTTTTTACGGTCGAAAGCGGCATTCGCGTCTGCGCCGATATCTCTTCAAGCGTATAACCGTACATAAATTTAAGGGTCAGGACCGTGTTTGTCTTTTCATCAAGTCCGGCGCGGCAAAGAATATCGAGAAATTCCATATCTCCGGTATCGGGCGCGTACGAAAACGCGTCCGACAGCTCGTATATATCCTCATACGAGCGTGAATTCTTCTTGATTTTTTTAGCCTCGGTATATGTGATCTTCAAAAGCCACGCGTCAAACTTATCAGCTTCCCGCAGATCTGCAAGCTTTTCCCACGCATACGCCACGGCTCCCGCGACCGCGTCCTCCGCGTCCGCCGCGTTACGTACCACGGACAGCGCGGAAAGGTAAAGCTTTTTTTCGTTTTCAGATACTTTAGCGGCAAATTCTTCTTTTGTCATCACACCGCTCCTCTCTGTCGGTAAAGTTACCCCGTTTAACATATGCACCTCCTTAAAATGCCCTTTCACATATTAAGGAGAAAAAAACGGGAAAAAAGTTTCATTTTTCCCGAATTTTTTTATTATTTACAATTTGTCTTTATACTGTCAATAAACGACTTGAAAATTCCCTTTGATATCTCGCTGTCGTTCGTTATCTCGGGGTGCCACTGCACAAGCAGAACAAATCTGTCTCCCTCGTATTCAAGCGCTTCCGCCATACCGTCGGATGCGCGCGCGGTTACGCGCAGACCTTTTCCGGGCGTTTTCACAGCCTGATGATGGAAGGAATTCGTCATTATCTTTTCTTTTCCCGTTATGCCGAAAAGCCTTGTGCCGGGCAGGACAGTTACCTCGTGGCTCGGCTGATCGCCCGGGATCGTCTGTCTGTGAACGAGCGCGCCCTCACACTGCGACGGTATATCCTGCCAGAGCGTTCCGCCGAAGCCGACGTTTACGCTCTGTATCCCGCGGCAGATGCCGAGGACGGGTTTGTCCGACGGCACTATGTACGAGAGCGCCGTCAATTCAAGTCTGTCGCGCACTTCGTCAATTTCCACGGTGTCGTTTATCTTCTCCTCTCCGTATATCTTCGGGTCCATATCGACGCCGCCCGCGAATAAAAATCCGTCGGCCGTACCGCAAAGCTGTTTCAGCGATTCGCCGTCCGTGTTCATCGGGACGATGAGCGGGATACCGCCCGCCTTTAAGATCCCGTCGGAATACTGCATTTTGCAGAACGTGTTTCCTCCGTCTTTTGATGCGAAAATAAGAATGATGGGTTTTTTCATTTTATTATGATCTCCTTTGTATACTTCTACGGATTTTATCACATTTTGCCGTACTTTTCAAGTATCGGGCGATAAATTCCGATAAATTATTATAAACGTTACGATATATTAATATGCTTTTGTTTTTTACAATGTATAATGAAGACAGAAAGAATGTGAGGTTAGATATATGTTCGATCTGCCTGATGAAATAGATTTTGCGCTTGACAAGCTTGAGCAGGCCGGATATGAGGCTTATCTCGTCGGCGGCGCCGTAAGGGATATGCTCATGGGAAAGCCCGCGCACGATTACGATATCACAACGTCCGCAACGCCGCCCGAAACGGAGGCTGTCTTCCGCGGCTTCCGCGTTGTTGAAACGGGGATAAAACACGGTACCGTCACGGTCATAATAAACGGTGTTCCGACTGAGATAACGTCCTTCCGCCGTGAATCCGCTTATTCCGACGGACGCCACCCCGACAGCGTTTCATTCTCAAAGGACGTGCGGGAGGACCTCTCCCGCCGCGATCTTACCGTTAACGCCGTCGCATATTCAAAGAAAAGAGGCGTTGTCGACCCGTTCGGCGGCGCGGAGGATATAGAAAAAAGGATAATACGGTGCGTGGGCGAGGCGGACGAGCGTTTTGCGGAGGATCATCTGCGGCTTCTGCGCGCCATGCGCTTCTCCTCCGTCCTCGGCTTTGAAATAGAGGAAAACACGAGAGAAGCGATACACAGAAACAGAAAATACATACAGACCGTCTCGTATGAGCGCGTTTTCTCGGAGCTGTGCAAGCTCATATGCGGCGACAACGCTAAAAAGGTACTGCACGAGTATTCCGACGTGATATTCCTGTTCATACCGGAGCTCGCCGTTCAGAAGGGATGCGAAAAAGAATACGGAGACGGCGGATACGACCTTTTTGAGCATACGGTGAACTGCCTCTCGTATACGGAGCCGCTCCTTCATCTGCGTCTTGCCGCGCTTCTGCACGACACGGTCAAGCCGTCCGGAGCCGACGGGGAGGACATAAGCCGCATAAAGGAGACGATAGCAAAAAACGCGCTTACGCGCCTTCGCTGCTCCACCGCGCTTTCCGATACCGTATGCAGGATAATAAGGTATAACGACATAGAAATAAACAGCGCGGACAAGGTTGAGCTTAAACGCCTTGCCTCAAAGGCGGGGATAAA
>CACZOH010000121.1 GCA_902782785.1 uncultured Ruminococcus sp.
CCTTGATCGGGTTTACGGGTATCAGATTTACGTGTATCGCCATATTGGGAAGGCTTGACTTCAGAAGCCCGGCAAGCTCTCTCGCGTCGCTTTCGCTGTTGTTTTTGCCGTCTATCAAAGCGTATTCAAAGCTTATGCGCCGTCCCGTTTTTTCAAAGTATTTGCGGCAGGCGGACAAAAGCTCTTCTATCGGATACCGTCTGTTTACGGGCATTATCTCGTTTCTTTTTTCGTTGTTCGGGCTGTGGAGCGAAACTGAAAGCGTTACGGGAAGCTCCTCTTCCGCAAATCTGTTTATGCCGTCCACAAGCCCGCAGGTGGACAGGGATATTTTGCGGCAGCCGATGTTGAGCCCGTTTTCGTTATTCAACAGCCTAATGAATCTGACGACGTTGTCGTAGTTGTCGAACGGCTCGCCCATACCCATGATAACTGCGTTCGATACGCGTTCCCCCGTGTCTTTCTGCGCGGTGTATATCTGCGAAAGCATCTCCGAAGCGTAAAGGCTTCTTTTAAGACCGTTAACGGTGGAGGCGCAGAAGCGGCAGCCCATACGGCATCCCGCCTGACTTGAAACGCATACGGTGTTCCCGTAATCGTGGCGCATGAAAACGCTTTCTATATATTCTCCGTCAAAGCATCTGAACAAATATTTGACCGTTCCGTCCGCCGAGATCTGTTTCTCCTCGATTTTAACGGACGGTATCACGGCTTTGTCCGCAAGCTTTTCGCGCATTTTCTTCGGCAGATTAGTCATTTCGTCAAGCGACGCGCCTTTATGGAGCCACCCGAAAAGCTGCTTTGACCTGTATTTTTCTTCTCCGATCTCCAAAACGAACCGTGTGAGCTCGTCCTCGTACATTGATAAAATATCCGTCATATCAGTTCCTTACTATTTTTGCAGTATAAAATCCGTCCGTACCGTCCCTGTGCGGATAAAACGTTTTTTCGTATAAAAGCGAATAATCCTTATTGTTTTCAAGAAAGTATGAGACGTTTTCATTGTTTTCGGCGGGCAGGACGGTGCACGTGGAATATACCATAACGCCGCCTTTTTTGAGATATTTTGAAGACGCTTCAAGTATCGCTCTCTGCGTTCTGACGAGCCTGTCAAGCCCGTCAAGCTCCTTATATCTCATATCGGGCTTCTTTCCGAGGACGCCGAGCCCCGAACACGGTACGTCGCATATTACGCGGTCGCATACGCCGATAAGCTCCGGACGCGGCTCGCGCGCGTCGTGCTCCGCGGTCCTGATGATCGTCACGCCCGTTTTTTCCGCCGTTTTTTCTATTAACTTAAGTTTGTTTTTGTGTACGTCAAAGGCGTATATGACGCCCTCGTTTTTCATCTGTAACGCGGCGGAAACCGTCTTTCCGCCGGGCGCCGCGCAGACGTCCGCTACGGTCATGCCCTCTTTTGCGTCAAGCAGGGAGACGGCAGCCTGACTCGCGCCGTCCTCTATGTAAGCGAGCCCGTCCGTCAGACTGAAAAGCGTCTCCGTATCAACGTGATCGTTTATTTTTATACCGAAGCCGCTTTGCGGTACCGGACCGCATTTCAGACCGTTTTCCTCCAAAAGCTCACGAAGCTGATCGACGGTCGTTTTAAGAGTGTTTACGCGAAGCGTAACTCCTTTTTGAGAAAGATCGGCCGCAAGCATTTTTTCCGCCTCGTCAAAACCGAGCGCGCCGCACAAAAGACCGCATATCTGCTCCGAAACGGAGTATCTGACCGACAGATACCGCGCGTCGTTTCCGCGCTTTATTTCGGGCATACCGTTTGCCGCGACCTTGCGGAGTACGGCGTTCACAAAGCCGCCCGCCGATTTCCGCTCGTACTTTTTCGCAAGCTCGACGCCCTCGTTCACCGCGGAATAATCCGGTATCCTGTCAAGGTATAACAGCTGATAAACGGAGCTGCGCAGTATGTTTTTCATCTCGTACGTCATCTCGTCGACGGGCTTGTCGGAATAACGCGATATGATATAGTCGAGCGTTATTTTTCTTTCAAGCACGCCGTAAAAAAGCCGTGTGTAAAGCGCTTTTTCGGCGCCCTTGAGACCGAATTTTTTTATGGCGGCGTCCGCTTCGAGATTTCCGTATTTTCCCTCTCTTTCAAGCCTGCAGAGGGACAGAACGGCGAGCTGTCTTGCCGTGTATTTCTTTTCTTCCATCACTCTTTCGTTAAGACGTCTCCCACGCTTATCTGTCTGCCTCTTATATAATCCGCGCTTTTCATTTTCTGCTTTCCCTCGGGGATAAGCTCGATTATTCTGAGCGCACCGTCGCCGCAGGCTACCGTCAGCCTGTCGCTCTTTGCGTCGGCTCCGATCACCGTTCCCGGTTCTTCCGCGCCCGCGTATGACAACGCTTCCGTCTTTGCTATACGAAGTCCCTTTTTGCCTTTTTCCGTATTCTGATAACAACCGCATACAAGGTACGGATATACGCCGCGTATAAGATCGTGAAGCTCCTTTGCGGGTTTATTGAAATCGAGCATAAGCTCGGATTTTTCGATCTTCGGGCTGTACGTCGCTTTGCTTTCGTCCTGCGCCTCGTATTCCGCGGTGCCGTCAAAGATACCCGGTATCGTGTCGAGCAGAAGCGCAGAGCCGACCGCGCCCATTTTTTCAAAAAGCTCACCGCAGTTCATATCGTCCGGTATCCGGATCCCGGCTTTTGCGATCATCGGACCGGTGTCGCAGCCAACGTCCATACGCATTATCGTGACGCCCGTTTCAGTTTCTCCGTTTATTATGCTTCTCTGCACCGGTGCGGCTCCGCGGTATGAAGGCAGAAGCGAGCCGTGGACGTTTATGCAGCCGTATTCCGGTATACCGAGAAGCTCAGCCGGAAATATCTTGCCGTAAGCCGCCGTGACAATCATACCGGGCTTCATTTCCCTTATGACGTTTATAACGTCTTCGTCGCGCAGAGTCTTTGGCTGATATACGGGTATACCGTGCGATAACGCGTACTCCTTTACGGGCGGCATCTGCACTTTGTTTCCCCTGCCCTTCGGCTTGTCCGTCTGCGTAAATACGGCGGTTACGTTATAGTCTTGTTTATACAGCCCGTCGAGTATGCTTACGGCAAACTCAGGCGTGCCGAAAAACACGATGTTTTTATTCTTCACCCTCTATTTCTTCCTTTGACAGCATTCTCACGGCTTTATCGTAAAAGATAACGCCGTCCAGGTGATCTATCTCATGGCAGAGCGCGCGTGCGAGAAGCCCTTCGCCCTCGACCTCAAACGTATCTCCGTTCCTGTCCGTCGCCCTTACCTTTACCTTCATCGGGCGGTGCGTTATGCCCCATCTGCCCGGAACGGACAGACAGCCTTCGATCTCCTCCTGCTCGCCCTCGGATGAGATTATCTCGGGATTTATGAGCTCTATCAGCTCTCCCTCTTCGACCTCAACGATGGCTATCCTGCGCAGAACTCCGACCTGAGGCGCGGCGAGACCGACGCCGTTAGCCTTGTGGAGCGTCGTTTTCATATCGTCAAGCAGACGCTTTATGCGCGGAGTTATCTCCGTCACGGGTCTGCATATTTTTCTCAATACTTCATCGCCGTCTTTGACGATATTAAGTGTTGCCATATCATATCTCCTACATCTGATTTGGATTTACGTCCGCGGATATCGTTATATGCTTCGGATATTTTTTCATAAACGCCCGGAGCACCTCCGCGGTCAGCGCTCTTTCGCGCTTTCCCATTCGCAGCTTGCACAAAAGCTGCATACGGCAAACGCCGTTTATCCTGTATATCTGCGCCTCGCACGGACCGTATATCAGCATTTTCACGTCGCTGTACGCGGCGGCGAGCCTACCCTCCATCGCCTTTCTCAGATCGGCGGCGGCGTTGTGCAGAAGCGTCTCGTCGTCCGACTGGAGCATAAACAGAAGTATGTCGCAGAACGGAGGGAACAGAAGCGCCTTGCGCATCTTTATCTCGTCCTTATAAAAACCGTCGTAATCCTGCTTTTTCGCAAGCGCTATGACTTCGTGATCCGGGTTGAACGTCTGTATCACCGCGACGCCGCGTTTTTCTCCGCGTCCGGCGCGTCCTATTACCTGCGTCAGAAGCGAAAACGTCCTCTCCTCCGCGTGGTAATCGTCAAGATAGAGCGAATTGTCCGTCATAACGACGCCGACGAGCGTGACGTCCGGAAAATCGTGACCCTTCGTCACCATCTGCGTGCCGACAAGTATATCGGCCTTATGCTCTCTGAAATCGGACAGTATCCTGTCGTACGCGCTTTTGCTCGTCGTCGTATCGGCGTCGAGGCGAAGGACGCGCGCTCCGGGAACGGCGCGCTCAAGCTGTTCGTCGATCTTCTGCGTCCCGTAACCGATCCTGCCGATATGCGGCGAGCCGCACTTCGGACACTTGTCGGGCTCTTCAACGGAATAGCCGCAGTAATGGCACATCAGCTTGCCCTTATCCCGTCCTCTTACCTTGTGATAAGTCAGCGAAACGTCGCATTTAGGGCACATTATGACCTCGCCGCAAAGCTTGCAGCAAACGTAATTGCTGTATCCCCGGCGGTTCAAAAACAGTATGCTCTGATTATTTTCCCGGTAGTTTTCAAAAAGCAGACTGCATAACCGCGTCCCTATCGGATCGGTTATCCCCTCCGCGTAATCCTCGCGAAGATCTGCGGTCACAACGTCAGGCAGCACCGCGTCGCCGTAGCGGTTTTTAAGCGTGAACAGATGATATTTTCCCTGCTCCGCTTTATAAAAGCTCTCGACCGACGGCGTTGCGGACGACAAAAGCATGAGCGCGTTGTTTTCCGCGCATCTGAATCTCGCTATATCCTTTGCGCGGTATTTCGGAGAGGATTCGGATTTATACGTCGTCTCCTGCTCCTCGTCTATTATGAAAAGACCGAGCTTTTCGACCGGCGCGAACGAAGCGGAGCGCGTGCCTATTATCATATCGACGTCTCCGTTTTTTATCCTTCGCCACGCGTCAAGCTTTTCGCCCTCGGATAAGGACGAATGGAGCACGGCTATCCTGTCGCCGTAATACGAGCTGAAAACGCGCACGGACTGAGGAGTGAGCGCGATCTCCGGCACGAGCATTATCACCCGCCGCCCCGAATTTATGACGCTGTCGCATACGGTTTTTATCACGAGCGTTTTACCTGAGCCCGTTATGCCGTACAGAAGCGCCGCCTCGGGCTTTCCCGTTTCCGTCAGCTTTATCAGCCCGTCCGCCGCTTCTTTCTGCTCGTTTGTCAGCGATATTTCCGATTTTTCTCTGTTTTGCTCAAAAGCGCGTCTGTATCTCTGTGTTTTCTCGCAGGCGATATTACCCTTTTCGCACAGTTTTTTCAGCTGAGCGGACGATACGCCGAGCGCTTCCGATAAAACGGACTTTTCCGTTTTGCCGTTTTTTTTCAGATACTCCGTTACGGAGGTCATCGTTTTGCTTCTGCTTTCGGCGTCGGATAAGTACGTGTAATACTCGTCGTACACTACGTTTTTAGTATCCTTTGTCAGCGTCGTGCGCGTCAGATATCCGTTTCTGCAAAGATATGACACCGCCTCGTTCACCGCCGCGCCGAGCTCCTTAACGAGCTTTGCGCGCGTATTGAGCTGACCCGATACGATATACGAATACACAGCCGTCACCTTGGCGTTCAGCGCCGGCAAAGGCTTATCCGTCGCTTCGTACAGTTCGTCAACCGTGCCGAGCAAAGCCGTAGGGAAAACAGTCCTGACAGCGTCGCCGAAGCTGCAGAGCGTATTGCTTTCGATATAAGCGGCAAGCCTGAGCATCTCCGGCGTAAGCGAATAATAACGGCTGTAAACGTGCTCTACAGCCTTATACGCCACTCCGTCTTCCACGCTCTCGCCGAGTCCGGTTATGACGCCTGTGCTGACTCTGTTTCCCGCGCCGAACGGAACGTTGACAAAAGCCCCGACAAAAGCGTATTCGTCGGCTGTATAGCTGTAACCGTTTTCAACCCCGAAAGGGAGAGAAAGCAGTTTTACGGTAGCCGTAAGCATTATTTGGGTCTTGTTTCCTCAACTATCTCATATTCGCCGTCGTAGAGCATCTCTATCGCGTTTCTGACGGCTTTTTCATCGCGCAGCTCGGGCGATATCATGGAAGCGAGCGGTTTATCCGTCTCTTTGGCGGTTATTTTTCTCTCCGCCTCCTCTCTCTGCGCGACGTATTCATCCGTGACTATGTGCGCGCATTTCGACGTGGCTATCACAAGCTCGTAACGGTTGTATTTGTTGTCTTTCGTTAATTCTTCGATCGAAGGTTTGATCATTTTTCTGTCTCCTTATATACCTAAAAATTTACTCGGAAAATCCGGATTGTTCTTTGTTTTGTACTGCTGCGTTTCCGCTATCATCTGCAGCTGCTTTACGCATTCGTCTATTTTGCCGTCCTCGTTCAAAAGGAAATAATCGTACCGGTCGAACAGACGTATCTCGTCCTTCGCGCGGTTCAGGCGGCGGAGTATCTTCTCCTCGCTCTCCGTTCCCCTGCCGCGCAGTCTTTCCTCAAGCACCCTGTAGGACGGCGGCAGAAGCATAACGAGAACGGCGTTTTTGTCCTTTGCTTTGACCTGCATCGCGCCGTCTACCTCTATTTCAAGTATGACGTTCACGCCCGATTCAATATACGGCAGAAGCTGTGATACGGGCGTTCCGTAATATTCGCCCGTGTAATTCGCGTGCTCGTAATAGACGCCGTTTTTTATGCCCTCTTCAAACTGTTTTTTCGTTATGAAGGTGTAATCTACGCCGTTTACCTCGCCTTCTCTCGGCTTACGGGTCGTGTCTGAAACGGAATAGTGAAAATTCAGCCCCTTATCCATAAGCCTCTGACGGACCGTGCTTTTGCCGGATCCGGCGGGTCCCGATAATACGAATACGGTGCCTTTCATTCGCTTTCCTCCCCCGACAGTTTCTCCGAGATCGCCTCGGCGGATATCGCGCTCAATATTATATGATCGCTGTCCGTAACTATTACCGCCTTGGTCTTTTTGCCGCACGTAACGTCGATAAGCCTGCCGTTTTCCTTCGCGTCCGACACCATTCTTTTCACGGGCGCCGACTCGGGAGAACAGACTGCGACTATCCTGCCCGACGAAACCATACTGCCGTAACCGATACTTATAAACTTCATATCCACCTCATTCAATGTTCTGTATCTGTTCCCTTATTTTTTCGATCTCGCATTTTATTGCGACTACGTTTGCGGTGATCGCGGAATTCTGCGCTTTGGAGCCCGTTGTATTCGCCTCTCTGTTCATTTCCTGACACCAGAAATCGAGGTTTCTGCCCGCGGGTCCGTCGCCGTCAAGCGTTTCGTTGAAAGCTTTTATGTGCGATCTGAGCCGTACAAGCTCCTCGTCCGTCGCCACTCTGTCGGCGAATATCGCGCATTCCGTTATCACACGGCTTTCGTCGACGGAGGAGCCTGTTTCGGCAAGCGCTTCCTTCAGCTTTTTCATCAACCGCTCTTCGTATTCCTTTACGGCGTCGCCGGACCGGGCTTCCGTATCGTCAACAACTGCTGAAATATTCTTAAGCTTCTGCTTTACGTCGGAAACGAGCCTTGCTCCCTCCGCGGCGCGCGCCGAATCAAACTTTTCCGCCGCCTCGGTGAGTACGGTTTTGATCCGCTCCCAGTCTGCCTCAAGGTCGTCTTCTTTTTTCTTTACGGTGAAGATATCTCTGTTTTCCGCTACCTTCATTACCGAAATGTCGTCGCACAGACCGAATTCGTCGCGGAGCTTTTTCAGCGCCTCTATATACTGCGCGGCGTAATCGGAATCGAGCGAAAGCTCCTCACCCTCAGTCTGCGGTACGTCGACGGAAATATACACGTCCACCTTGCCGCGGTTTATGCCCGTGGATAAGAGCAGCGGTTTTATCCTCTCCTCCGCAAACGTATAAGCTCTCGGCAGCTTTACGGAAACGTCAAGCGTCCTGTTGTTCACGGACTTGATCTCAACGGTTATATCGAAACCGTCTATCGTCTGCCGCGCCCTGCCGTAGCCTGTCATACTTTTAAGCATTTTTTCTTCCTCATTATTTAATTTATAAGATTATTATAATGAAAATCGCGCTGCTTGTCAATTTTTTTAACTTAATTTTTAAAAAGTGTTTACCTATGCTCAAAATACGGTAAACAGTTTGTATATATTTTTAATTTCTGAGCGATCCGGAAACTCATGGCTCTTTTGCGGAAAGTAAATATATGATACCTGAATAAATCAAAAAAGCACGCCGAAGCGTGCTTTTTCATGACCCGTAGCAGACTCGAACTGCTGTTACAGCCGTGAAAGGGCCGTGTCTTAACCACTTGACCAACGGGCCTTATAAGTAGCGGAAGTTGGACTTGAACCCACGACCTACCGGGTATGAACCGGTTGCTCTAGCCAACTGAGCTATTCCGCCATATGCAGTTTTTTTGCGACTGC
>CACZOH010000122.1 GCA_902782785.1 uncultured Ruminococcus sp.
GATGTATTCGCAGTCCGACAGTCGGGCGCGCTCACACATCGTCTTATACACCTCGTCGCGCAGAGCTTTTACGCGCTGTTTCAGGGGAAGCGACCCGTCCGCGAAAAACGGGCCGTCTATATACGTTACGATGCGCGGGGTTTTAAACGGCTTTTGCTTTTTGTAAGTGTTGGTAAAGCAGAAAACGGGAGCGTTTTCCTTGCACGGATAAGAAAACGACGTGTCGGGAAAATCGCGTATCTTTGTGTAATACGGCCATATATGCGCCTCCGGATAAATAACGACCGCGGCTTTTTCGCTTATCCTCTGCGAGACCGCCGCCGCAAAATTGCGGTACGCCTTCATATCGTCAGGCAGCGGAAGCGCGCCCAGATACGGCATGAATACGCCGAATACGGGCATTGAAACGTTGTTCGGGTGCACTATGAAATATACGTTTTTCGGGAACAGGAACACGTTCGGTATTATTGGGTCGCCGCCCGCCTGCGTGTGGTTGCCGTAGACGAAATAACCCGTTTTTTTGTATTCCTTCAGTTTTTCTTTTCCGACAGACCTCTGTCTGTATCTGAGCTTTGTGAAAAGAAACGCGAGCGGACGCGCGATCACGTTATATAAGAACCGACTTAAAGCCTTGTTTCTTATATATTTATAATCTCCGTCTATTTTCTTCGGCGTTATCACGGCCGACGAAAACTCGTCGTTATGCTCGTCCTCGTAATATATGATCTTCTGCATTCTGACAAAAACCCCGTTTTTTATGTTAATAGCGTTTTATGACGTAAGGTTACTTGTCGGATATACGCAGAAGCTCCTTGAACGCCTTCGGATACTTTTTCATGACGCTGAGCAGGCGCGTGAGCTTTTTCTCACTCACTTCGTCCACCTCTGTGTCGGTCTCGGCTTCCGTTTCGGGCTCTATTGCGATCTCTTCGTCACCGTCTATAACGGTCAGGCGGTATTTCGGCTTGTTGTTTTTGAATATATAAACCTCGCCGAGCTTGTCCGCGAGCCGCGCCGTCCGGGAGAAGTTCTGATTGGCTTCCGATATGGATACTATCTTATCGGTAGTAAAACTCATATTTTTTCCCTTTTTCACTGCGTCTCTCCTTTCGCGAAAGTTTCATATGCCGATATTATATATCAATTTTAGGATATTGTCAACCTATTATTTGTAAATAAAAAAAGCCGTGCGGCGTTTTTTACAGCGCCGCACGGAGAATGACGTTTTCTTTGCGATCTATAAGAGCGTTTTGTTCAGATACGCGAGCTTTGCGCACACGCATATCACGTGTATGGCGAGAGACAGCTCCTCAAGCGGCGGGAAGGACGGCGCGAGACGCAGGTTTCTGTCCCTCGGGTCTTTCCCGTACGGGAAGGTCGCACCGGCTTTGGTCATTTTCACGCCCGCCTCGGACGCCAGTCTGTACGTCTCCTTCGCCGTGCCGTCCGCAACGTCAAGCGATATGAAATATCCGCCCTTCGGCTCCGTCCATTCCGCAATTCCGGTCGGCGCAAGCTCGGTCTTCAGCGTATGCAGCACCGCGTCGAACTTGGGCTTGAGCACCATACCGTGAAGACGCATATGGTCGATTATGCCCTCCGCGTTCGTAAAATATTTTACGTGGCGGAGCTGGTTTATTTTATCCGGTCCTATCGTCTGCGCTTCTATGATTTTTTTCGTCGCCTCGAGGTTTCTGTCGGACAGAGCGAGCAAAGCGACGCCCGAGCCCGGGAACGATATCTTTGAGGTTGAGAAGAAATAGTAAAGCCTATCCTCATACTCCGTCCCGTGCATCAGAGCGAAAATATTGAGCAGTATGTCGCCGTTGTCGTCAAGATCGTGGACGGCGTATGCGTTGTCCCAGAAAATGCGGAAATCCTTTGCCTTGCATTTGAGCGCGGCAAAGCGTCTGACCGTCTCATCCGAATACGTAATGCCCTGAGGGTTTGAATACTTCGGCACGCACCATATACCCTTTATGCTCTCATCCTCCGAGGCAAGGCGTTCGACCGCGTCCATATCGGGACCGGTCGGAGTCATGTCGACGGGTATCATCTCTATCCCGAGCGACTCGCAGATATGAAAATGCCTGTCATAGCCGGGGGAAGGGCAGAGGAATTTCACGTGATCGAGTTTGCACCACGGCTTATCGGAGCCGGGCACGCCGTATAGCATCGCGCGCGCGACCGTGTCGTACATCATATTGAGAGACGAGTTTCCGCCTAAAATGATATTGTCGGCGGGTATCTCAAGCAGATCTGAGAAAAGCTCTCTCGCCTCTTTCAGACCGAAAAGCTGACCGTAATTGCGGCAGTCTATGCCGTCCTCCGTTTTACAGTCCGCGCCGTTTGTAAGAATATGCAGCAAAGACTCCGTCAGACCGAGCTGATCCATGCTCGGCTTTCCGCGCGACATATCGAGATTGTAATTCTGCGCTTTGAGCCTCTCGTATTCCTTCAAAACCGACTCGCGCTCCGACAGAAGCTCTTTCTTTGTCATTTCACTGTATTTTTTCATCGTTATATACCCGTACGTTATAGTTTTTGCAGTTCTGCTGTTTGAAAAACTGCAAAAATGCAGTTATTCTGATATATTATATACCGTAATATGCAATTTTGCAATACTAATGATTGAATTTTTTAAAAACACGGGCAATAAAAAATCTTATGTCATTTCAGTTTTTTTGTTAAAAACGCGTCGTGAAAGTCCATTTTACCGTCTTCAACGTAGAATTTCAGCACTCTTTTGTAATCTTTGGTCGATGTGGCGAGGCACAGAAAATCCGCCTGCTCCGCCGCCTCAGCCGATATGGCGTCAAAAAGCCTTTTGCCTGTACCGCGCGATCTGTATTGCGGCAGAACGTACAGCTCGTCAAGATAAAAGCATTTGCCGCCCGGCTGCACGTATCCCGCTTTCTTTTCCTGCGTATAGAAGTGACCGAATGCGTAACCGATGATTTCACCGCCGTCGTACGCGGCGTAAACCGGTTCTCTCAGATCCTCCGCCGTGTTCTTTATAAGCCCGGTCGTGCAGCCCTCTTCCTCCCAGATGCCCGATAATTCGATGAGCCGGTTTACCGTTTTCTCATCCAGTACGGCTTTTTTTATTTCAGTTTCTTTGTTTATCATATTTTCTCCTTTTTAATAGAACGGCCAGTTTGACAAAAGCATTCCGGGAATAACGACAAGAAGGAAGAATATCCAGCTGATAAGCGTGAAAACGCCTATGAATTTAAGTCCCTTTCCCGGGTATTCGCGTATGTAAATGCGGTAGTTTATAACGGAGGCGAGCGAGCCGATGAGCGAGCAGAGACCAGCCGTATCCGCGCCGTAGATAAGCCCCGCGAAATTCTTTGAAAAAGGATATAAAACTATCGTAGACGGCACGTTCGATATGATCTGGCTCAGTCCTATGCTCCACCAGTATTCGCGCCCCGCGACCGCTTCTTTGAGAAACGAAGCTATCTTTTCGTTCGACGTGATCGAGGAGGAGAAGACGAAGAAGCATAAAAACGTCAGAAGCAGAACGTAATCCACCTTTTTGAAGATCTTTATATCGGTCACCGCCACGGCGAATATCACGGCGGCGAGTATAATATACCAGTACGCGGTGCGCGATACGACCGTGAAAACGACGGCGGCGAAGGCTATGATATAAGCCGCCTTTTTCGGCGCGTTGTATTCGTTTGCCGTATCCGCTCCGTTATCGGTCTCTATCTCCTCCTTCGGATCCTTTCTGTATAAGAACAGCACGAAAACGACGAGGAGGAAAGCGGACAGCGCGGAAAGCGGCAGCATATGGAGCATGAAATGCGCGGCGGAAACGTCCGCCTGACCGAAGAGGAATATGTTCTGCGGGGAGCCGAACGGCATAAGCATCGAACCGCGTATCGCGGCGATATTTTCCATAGTCAGTACGGGAAGTATGTATTTTTCCTTGTTTCCGCGGCGGAATATGAGTATCGTTATCGGGACGAAGATGATAAGCGATACGTCGTTTGTAACGAACATGGACGTAAAGAACACGCCGAAAACGAGAAAGAGCGAAAGCGTGCTCATCCGGCGCAGCTTTGACGATAGATCGACTATAGGTTTGAGTACGTTTTCTTTTTTGAACCCCTCAAGCACGCACAGCATCATGAGCAGTATCCCGAGCGTACGCCAGTCTATCCCGCTGAGCAGGCCGGGACCCGGCGGCGTTATGAAAAGCGATACGACCGCCGCGAGAAGCGACACGACGAGCATCAGCTCTTTTTTGATAAAACCAATAACCTTTTTCATATCATGGATTTTATCACATAAAATAAAAAAAGTCAATACCGTTTTGTATTGACAAATACCGTATTTGTGGTATAATTTAATCAAAGCGCGGCATACGAAAAGACAAAAACGTCTTTTGGTATAACGGACGCGCGGTATAAGCTGATTACGGAGATACGACAATGAAAAGGAATTTTAAAAAGCAAATCATTATGACCGTTCTTGCCGGTTTTGTTCTGACGGCTGTCGCCGGATGCGCGGGGACGGGAGCGGAAACGGATACGGGGACAAATACCGCACAACAGACGGAGTCCTCCGTTACCGGGACCGACACGGAAAAAGAGACCGGCGCGGAAACTGACGCAAGCGAGACTGAGGCTGAGGAGCCGGACGTTTTTCCGACGGGCGATAATATAGAAATAGGCATCTTCTGGGAGCCGCCGCACGATTTTACGACGGATGAGCAGTACGACTGGATACGCGACGCGAACGTCACGTTTATTGAGGTAACGAACAGGGACGGCGCGATAAACAAAGAGGTCTCTGACAAGCAGATAAAGCTCGCCTCCGAGCGCGGCATAAAGATAGTTTACAACACCGGAGCGGACGGTAAAAATCTTTTGCAGATGTCAGAGGAGCAGATATACGAATACGCAAAAAAGCTTGGCGAAAACAAGACGATAACCGGCATTCACGTCATAGACGAGCCGGCTCAGCCGTGGGCGTACGCAAAGGTTTGCGCGGCGATAAAGCGCGCCGGGCTTATGCCGCGCCTCAATCAGCTCCCGTATTTTGCGACGTGGGTGTTTGACAATTATCAGGGCTTTCTGGAGGACACGATAATAGCGGCGGGAAAGGAGAATTACGGTTATTTATGCTACGATCAGTATCCGTTCCCGTACAACAGCGGCGATCCCGATATGTTTTACAACCTCGATATAATAAGAAAAACGGGGCTTAAATACGACGTGCCGACGGCGTTTTACATACAGTCCATAGGAGAGGGCGGGAACTTCAGAAGGACCAACGGCGGAGAGATACGCTATCACACCTCCGCGGGTCTCGCCTACGGAATAAAGTCCATGACTTATTTCACGTGGTGGACGACCGGCTTCTGCGACCCGAAGGATTACGCCATAATCTCGCCTTACGGCGAAAAAACGGATATATACGACGACGTGACGGAGGTCAACGCCGATATACTGAAGGTCGGCGCGCTTCTCCGCCGCCTTGACGCGCTTGAGATATATCATACGAGCGGAAGGGAGCAGGGAATAACGCTTTGCAGCGAAGCCGACGTTCCGATCTACGCGAAAACGCAGAAATACGGACTTATAATCTCGCTTATGCAGGACAGAGAGACCGGGCGCGATTATATAATGCTCGTAAACAAGAACTACAAAAAAGAGGTGAGCTGCGAGGCTTCCGTTTCCGATAAGATAACAAAGCTTTACCGCTGCACAAACGGCGAATACGAGCCCGTGGATATATCGTTGGGCAAAATAAATATAGATTTCAAACCAGGCGGCTTTGCGCTTTTCGCCGTAGGCAAAGACGACGATATAGTTGAAAAACCGTATGATACGGACGTAAACAAGGCCAAGGACAAACCGGTCGCCGTCGATCACGTATCGCCGGGCGGCGGGCATTACGCGTACAGCATGACGGACGGAGAAAGAAAGGGAAGCGCAAACGCTGAGTGCTACAGATCGACGAAAAACGAAGGCGTTATTGAAATAGACCTTCTTCGTAAAACGGAGATAAACCGCGTGGATATATATCCCGCGGGCACGGATTATACAAGAGGAGAAACGTTCCCGTCCGGTTTCACCCTTTCCGTATCGGCTGACGGCGAAAATTATACCGCCGTATCGTCTGAAACAGACTACACGGCGGCGAAAACAAAGATACCGGTATTCAGATTTGATAAGACCGAATGCAGATACGTGCGCCTGACGGTAAACAAAGGCTGTGAGACCGGCGGTTTTGAAATATCCGAAATAGAGATATATAACGACAAAGGGGATATACCGCTGCCCGACGACGCGGAATATTATAAGGACGCGACGCAGGTAGAAGCGGGAGAGAACGTCGCCCGGGACAAAAAGGTTACCGTGCTGTCAGAGCTCGGCGGCGACTGGAGGAAGGAAAACCTGACGGACGGAGACCGCGGATCGTGCTACAGCTCCGCGCTCAACCGGCACAAGACCGAGGACGGCGTTGAATGGGCGCTGATAGACCTTGCGGCGGAGCTCGAATTCAACGAGGTGGACGTTTATCCGCGCAGCGACGGACAGAATTTCCCGTTTGATTTCAGGATCGAGATATCGGACGACGGCAAAAATTTCACAAGCGTATATGAATGCAGCGTACCGGACCGCCCCGCGGACGGCGCTCCCTCGGTATGCAGACTCGATCAGACTTATAAAGCCCGCTACGTCCGCGTTTATGCATATAAACTGCGCGACCAGAAGGGCTTCAATGACGGTCATATTTTCCAGGCGTCCGAAATAGAGATATATAAAAAGTGATCAATAATAGTCCACCCGGCGTGAATCGTTATATACGGGCGGATAGATATTATCCTTCGGGTCAATACCCGCAAGGCGGCAGACTTCGCCGTGCAGACGCACGGTGAGGTCTGTTTCTCTTTCTCTTTGCGGAAGGCTCTTGTCCTGGTATAATGGCTCGCCTACCGTCAGCGTGAACAGAGCTATCTGCCGGAATATCTTTTTGCGTATGAAACCGGGCTCTCTGTAAGAAAACGCCAAAGGCAAAACGGGCTTGTCGAACTTGCACGCAAGGTAAGCCGTACCGGTTTTGAACGGTCTTATCGGCTGATAGTATTCCCACATACTGCCCTCGCTGTAAATGTGGAGCCACCCGTGCTGCAAAACCTCTTCAAGCGCTTTCCGGAACGCTATGGTCGCGTGTATATCGCATGTCGGTATCGGGATGCCGCCGACCATGCGTATCAGCGCCGCGTTCTCGCCGCGCACGTTCTTATCCCACGCCAGAAGATTGGTCCTGTGCGGCACGAGAGCGCGCATAACGGCTATGTAATCCCAGAAATGTACGTGATTACAACAGGTGATAACGCCGTTTTCAAGCTCTTTTTTGTGCTTTTTCAGGTTTTCTCTGCCTTTTATCCTAAGTCCGAGACGTATGCGCATTATCGGAAACGCGAGCGTATAAAGTCCCAACCGCATAAGCGCCTGTTTGAACTTCATTTTGGGCGATTTGTCAAGGTACGGATAATTGCGGTCAAAAACCGTGCCGTCGTCTTTTTTCAGTATTATGTAATGTGACGCCGTATCAAGCGGATACGGGAATTTTTTTGTTTTCGGATCAAACATAATATCATCCTTTTTAAAATTCTATCGTGACAAGCTGATGTATATAAACCTTCGGGACGGTAAAGCTTACGTATTTTCCGTCGTACGCAAACGCGATGTTTTCGCCGCCGGGCTGAAGCTTCACGCTTTTCGGCGTCCTGTCTGTTTTTATTTTTTCCTTAATATTATAAAGAGGGACGACGTCCTCTATCACCTCGGTGTTTCTGCCGCGAAGCGACGTGTGTGCGTAAAGCAGATGATTTACGTATCTTTCGCCCTGCTTCATCAGGGTAACTATGCCGCGGTCCGGCATTCCGAAGACCGTAAGCGTCTTTTCATCGCCGAGAAGGCGGTCTGCCATATAACATACGAGCTCTTTCAGGTGAAGAGAACCGAGAGAGGCGTAATCCTCAAATATATTCCAGCAGATATATCCGACGTTATCCGACAAGACGGCGCCGGGATAACGGCTTCCGGTATCGGCGGGCGTATGCCTGTGAGAGCAGAAATGCTCCGCAGTCCTGTTGAAATAGCTGTCAACGCCGTAAGCGACCACATCAAAACCCTTGCACTCGAATAAGTACGAATCGGTCGACATATGGTATTCCGTCACGCCGTTTACAAAGCCTTTTTCGCTTACCGGGCGCATATAATTCGGCTTGTTTTCGTTCTGCCGTAAAAGCTTTAAATCGCCGCGCCCGAGGAAAAGTCCGTTTTCGTCAAATCCCGAGCTGCCGGAGGCGAGTATCCTGCCGCCTCTTTGCAGATATTCTCTGAGCTTCGCCGCAAGCCCGCCGCCGCATACGACGTTATCGGGCAGTATAACGAGCTTATATCCGCTTATATCCGCGTATCTGTCCACAACGTCAAACAGATATTTGCGCTCCAGAAGCATCCTGTTCGCGCCTGTCGGATAATCGTTTGACAGTACCGCTATATCGGACACGGCGGTGACGTTTTGGCAGAATTCTTCTTTTTCCTCAACCAAAGCGTACGCTTTGCCTATGAGCCTGTAAGTCGACGCATCCATTTTGCCCGACGGATGAAGCTGATCGCCGACAGAGCATTTTGCACCGAGCGCAAGTGAAAGAGACGTCTCGTATATCAGCGCGTTCGGGTGCTTGAAGCCGCCGAATTCGCCCCAGGTCGTGTGAAATTTACCCGTCATGCCGAGATATTCTTTGCAGAGACATCTGCTGTAGGACGCCGTCATCGGGAAATGGTCGTAGCCCCAGCCGCCCGTGGGCAGACTTTCAAGCTCAAGATGCGTATCGTATTTCGTAAAATCACGGTCGCAGAACGGTATGCGCCCCGCGTTGTGGAAAACCTCGGTTTCCGGCGCAATACCGTGCACGGCTTTGTCGACCGTCTCGAGATATCTGAAGAAAACCTCTCTTCCGTGCTTATACGCGTCGGCGTCGTTTCCGGGATCGTATCCCTTTTCTTTCATGGAGGCGACGCAGAACGGACAGCGGCACGGTCTTATATCGCATATGTCAAGAAACACGCCGACGGGGCGATATACGGTGACTACCTCTTTTATCTGATTTATCAGAGTATCAAGATACGGCGTGTTGAAGCAGATAAGATGATAACCGGGTGCTGAAAAATCGGGCGTCTGATCAGAAGAAAATCTTACGAGGTGTTCCGGATGCTTCACCGCGTATTTTTCATCCAAACCGGCGGAAATATATACGGGCGCAAGCACGCCCGCCTTTTTGCAGGCGGAAAGCTCGGCGAAAAGAAGGTCGAATTTCAGCCCCGGATGCATTTCGTTTGCTTTGCTCGGATGATAGGAATACCCGTGGTGGCATTTTGAAAACACCGTAACGGAATTTACGTGTCCCGTCTTCAGCGCGGCGATAAACTCCTCCTCGACAAAAGCCCCGCCAACGTTTTTGATCGCCGGCGAGGTGTGAAAGTCAAGATGGACCTGTCTTGAGTGCATTTTATCCATTTACTCTCTCCATTGCTATTTATGTTTTGCGTATGATATAAAGATCACCGTCAACAAAGCCGTACGCTATACGTCTGTCGTTGAAGCATACGGGAAGCTCTTTTTCGGATACGAGTTTTTCTATCATCCGACCGACTGTTTCAAGCGCGCCCTCCCAGTTGTCGGCGGTCACCGTGTAAAGCTCCTCACCCGTGGTGAAGCATTCCTCACACGCCCAGTCGCTGTCGTTTTCGTCAAAGGACGGGCTTGCGATAAGCTGAACGTCAAATTTATTGTCGTCGTCAGACTCGTACAGATTGAAGCAGAACGCCGCGGCGTCGTCGGGTACGCCATCCTTCACCGCCTCGTATATCCATTTTCCGAAATCCATTTTACTGTTTTACCTCGGTATATTTGCTGTTTACCTCTTCGGGCTTTTTGTACGTGGGAACGGCCTGCATAAGCGCGTGTCTCGCCTCCTCGTCGTCGCCCGACTGCACGGCGTCGCGAAGTATCGAGAGCTTCTCGTTCAGCTGTTCCTCGGTAAGCGGCGCGTCGCGCTCTATGAATATCATACTGTTCTCGGTCTTGTCAAGCTCCTCCGTCTTTACGAGCAGCTCTTCATAAAGCTTTTCGCCCGGGCGGAGTCCCGTTTCTACTATGTCTATATCCTTATACGGTATATAGCCGGAAAGCTTTATCATATTTTCCGCAAGATCGAGTATCTTTACGGGTTGTCCCATGTCCAAAACGAACAGCTCGCCGTTCTTTGCAAGCGTACCGGACTGGAGCACGAGCTGAGACGCCT
Organism: uncultured Ruminococcus sp.; assembly: GCA_902782785.1. Lineage (GTDB taxonomy): Bacteria > Bacillota > Clostridia > Oscillospirales > CAG-272 > UBA1248. Next base: position 10,340 of record CACZOH010000122.1, read on the forward strand.
CGGGTATAGTCATAAAGAATCTGTTTATACGCTTGTCCGTTATGGTTATCGGACCGCCGGACGCTATCTGACGTTTGAAAAGCGGTATTACCGAGCCCGCGCTGCCGAGCACATTGCCGAAGCGCGTCGCGCTGTATACGGTGCCGTTGTTTCTTGTGGAATAGTATTGCGTTATCATTTCGCACATACGCTTCGTCGCGCCCATCACGTTCGTCGGGTTAACCGCCTTGTCCGTGGAGATCATTATAAAGCGCTCCGCCTTGTATTTTTCCGTCATCTTAAGAACGTTGTAGGTGCCGAATACGTTGTTGTCGACCGCTTCAACGCAGTTTTTCTCCATAAGCGGAACGTGCTTGTGCGCCGCGGCGTGCAGAACTATCTGCGGCTGATACGCGCGGAAAACCTTCTCAAGCGCGCCGGCGTTGCATACGGACGCTATCTCGACCTTTATTTCAAATTCGCCTCCGTGGGCGCGCAGAAGCTCCTGCTGCACGTCGTATGCGCCGTTTTCATATACGTCGAAAATCACGAGCGTGCGCGGCTTCATCATGGCTATCTGGCGGCAAAGCTCCGAGCCTATGGAACCGCCGCCGCCGGTTACGAGAACGACCTTGTCTTTGTAATACGACGAGGTCTTGTCGTCGGTCACGCTTATGTTCTTTCTGAAGAGAAGGTCTTCTATCTCAAATTCTCTCAGGCGGATCCTGTTCGGATTTTCGCTTGCTATAAGCGCGGATTTTTCGTAGACCTTAAGCTTGCAGCCGTAGTTTTTGTATTTTTCAAACAGAGCCTTCTTATCCTCAACGCTCATCTCGGGAACCGCGAAAACTATCTCGGATATTTCATCCGCCTCGATGCGTTCCTTTGTGAGCTGGTCCTCGGATATGACGTTTATGTCGTGGATGCTTCTGCCGATCTTTTCTTTTTTGATGTCAATGAACAGCTTCGGTCTGTACGCGGACGTACCGTCGCTTATGAGAGCCTCCGCCAGGGCGGTGCCGTCGTTGCCGGCGCCGACTATCGCTATGTTGATTGTGCTTCTGTCATGCTCGTCCGAGATCTCCTCGCGTATGCCGAATATGCGGAGAACGGCTCTCGATACCTTGCCCACCGCGCCGTTGGCTGCTCTGTGTTTGTAAAAATAGTTATACGTCATCCTCGCGCCTATCGCGAACAAAAGATCGATGCCGATAAGAGCTATGACGTCGGCGGACCTCGGTCTCGGATCCGGTATGAACAGATTTACGGCGATGGAACAGAGGCAGGCAAGCAAGTCGGCGAGCATAAGCTTCAGAAACGACTGAACGCCGCCGTATCTCCATATCTGGCTGTAGATCCTGAATGCAAACCTGAATAAGAACACAAAACAAACGGATATGACGACCGTCCAGACGGGAAACGATCCTTTTGCGCCGAAGTCGCTCAGAAAGTAAAGAGCGACGGTGCAGGCGGCAAAAACAAGAAAGTCAAAAAACAGAAGCGTCCACCTTATGTTGATAACGTTTTTTCCGTTAACGCGATTCTTTTCAGGCTCTTTGTTATTCATATATTTATGTACTCCCGTATATGATAATTATCATCGTGTCGTTTTTTATTCTATCATAAAAAAACGCGTTTGTCAACAACCAATAATTTACTCTTTTGCAAAGACAAAAAATAAACGCCGCAAAAAACAGACCTCCGCGCATAAAGCGCCGAAGCAGATAAACGAGCCGTGATATTGATTATTCAAATAATATAATACTACATATTATAATAAAAGTCAATATATAAATCGTGTTTTTTTAAGGAAAATGATGAATTTTTGATTTAATTACCAATAAAATCAAAGTATAACAAACGCAAAAAATAAAACGCCCGTACTTGACAATTTATAAAAAATGTGGTATTATAAACTACCGACGGGGTGTGGCTCAGCTGGTAGAGCGGGTGCTTTGGGAGCATCAGGCCGTCGGTTCAAATCCGGCCACTCCGATCAAAAAACTGCCGATAACAGGACTTGAAAGCCTGTTATCGGCATATATTTTATTTCTATTTTGCTTTCTCTAAAGCGTCTTTTGCTTTCACTTCAGCTATCATCTCTGTAATGGACCGGTACGGTATTGCATAAGAGGGTAAAACGCGGTATCATATGCATCAGATGAGAAAAGAAGAATATCACGTGAATCCGTCATCAGTAATATAATCTTTATTCCATAATGCATTGAGTGCAAGCGGTACTTGAGCAAAGAAGATCAAAAAACACAATTCGGTTTTATATCCGCTCAGCCTGTTAAACGCATAATACAAAAACTGCAGACACATGATTTGAGCAAATGATGAAAGCACGTTAATCAGCCTGTCGGTATAATAATCGATTTTTATCTTTGTAAGCCCCATTTTTTTCTTTCACCTCCCGTTTAGTTTGATAATATCACACGTCATGCGACGTTTAAGGTGCATTAAGTATGATAATATAGAGAAAATGAAACAGGAGGAAATATAAATGTCAAATAACCGTACCGAGCTGCGCATACACACAAAAATGTCGGAGATGAGCGGAGTTTCATCGATAGAATCGTATATTCAAAAAGCCGATGAATGCGGACTGACTGCTCTTGCTATAACCGATAAAAACGACGTAAACGCTTATTTTGAAACTCGAATACCCCCTTGTAAAATCATATACGGTATTGATCTCGGCATAACTTTGCTCGCAAAAGGCAGGACCGGAATAAAGAGCATATTTGAAATAATGACAAAACTGAGCGAAAAAGAAAACTCAAAACTCACGTTTGAGCTTTTGAACAGATACCGCGAAGGTCTTATCGTCGGCAGCGGCTGTAATTCCGATTTCTATGCGCTTGCGCTTGATGAAGACTGTTTTGGCGAACTTCTTGATAATGCAAGATTCTGCAAATACGATTATCTTGAGATCTGCCCCGGAATGAGCAAAAATGCCGTTTACAGAATCGTCGAAATCGGCAGAGGTCTTAACATACCTGTCTGCGCGGTGAGCAACGCTTACTGCTGCGACGAGGACGACGTTATTCTTCATAAGATGATTAAAAACGGCTCTTCGTGCAATTACCTTTATTCAACCGATGAAATGCTTGATTATTTCTTGTTTCTCGGTGAGGATAAAGCGTATGACGTCGTAGTTGCAAATACAAACGCCGTTGCAGATATGATTGAAAAGAACGCATTTAATACCCCAATTTCAGGCCCGTTTATTCCCGACGCTTATGAGGAGCTTTGCCGCGCGGTTTATAAAAAAGCGGAGGAGCTTTACGGATATGATCTTCACCCGGTCGTCGCCGAAAGAATAACGCACGAGCTTGACCGGATAAAAAACGACGGATCTGAAACGTATTACGTCACGGCTCTGAGGATAGCGAACGTCGCGAGATCGCCGCTTTACGGATTTGAGATCAGTACGCGCGGCACGCTTTCATCTTCTTTTGTAATGTATCTTTGCGGTGTATCTAACATAAACCCGTTGCCTCCGCACCGAATCTGTCCGAAATGCAAACGTATGGAATTCTTTACCGAGCCCGGCGTTTGCTTTGACGATAAACCCGAAGAAATGTGCAAAAACTGCGGAAGCAAAACAAAAACCGACGGTCATAACATACCGTTTGAAGCGTTGGCAGGTATGAACGGCAGCAACCCGCATATGATAGATCTTTACGTTGAGGAATACTATCTGCCCCGCGTTTATGAGATTTTAAAAAATATTTTCGGCGCAGATAATGTATTTAACGGAGGCGCCGCGCTGACCGTATCACCGTTCTCAGCTTCAAAAACCGTTTCCCGATATTTCTCAAACCGCGACATACATACAAAACGGGAGGAAGAAAAACCGTTTGCGGAAAGACTTTACGGAATTAAAAGAGGCAATACAACCGTTCCCGGAAAAATATATATCAAAGAAAACAGATATGATGCGAGTAATATAACGCCGCTTGATATGAGAGGCAGCGTTCCGACTTCTTTGATCAATTATAAAAATCTTGACCCACGTATTTTCAGTATAAACGTGCTTCCGTTTTACGCGCTCGATCTGTTGGATGAAATCGCAAAGCTCACGAGAGTATCTTACAAAAATATAAACCTGAACGATCCTGAGGTTATCTCAGCTATAAAAAACGGAGAATCATATGAGATCTTCGAACTTGACAATCAAAAATCCTGTGAGATAATCAAAGCCGCCGATCCGCATACGTTTTCCGGACTTGTAAAAGCGTATTCGCTTGCGCACGGTACGGGCACGTGGACGGATAACGCGGAAACGCTGATAAAAAACGGCGTATGCACCGTGCGCGACGTCGCCGCTTCGCGCGAGGATATATTGTTATATCTTACGAGTAAAGGTATCGAGTTTGAAAAAGCGTATCGCATAATGGAAATAACGCGGCGCGGCAATGCGGAAACGCGGTTGACGGAAGAGCTCGTTGCCGAGCTTAAATCCCACGGCGTTCCCGACTGGTATATCGAAAGTCTGAAAAAGATAAAATACATGTTCCCGAAAGCGCATTGCGTGGAATATACGCGCCTTATGGTCATACTCGTGTGGTACAAACTCCATTATCCCGAAGAATTCAAAATCGCTCTGTCGGGAAAAGATGATGACAGGGTTGAATTGTAATTTTTGATAAAGCAGTTGACAAAATAATAAGAAAGTAGTACTATTAAATCAACCAGATTAATGGAGAATTAGAAATGAACACGCAAGAATATGTAAATGAATTAAATGAAATGTACAGTAAGTTTTACTGTGGTGAAAAAGGATATTGCAAACATTGGAAAAACTGCAAGATAAACAATGATAATATTAAGTTTTACAGTGATAGAGTAAAAATAGGCAAAGATTATGGATATTCTGAAATGGGGAATTTAAAAATTCCAAAAATTGTATTTGTTGGCCTTGAAGGATTACACGAAGGGATATCTGACAAATGTATTCCTTCAATTTCATTGGATAACCCAATATCGCAACCAAGCCTTGATGCACAGAACAACCATTACCGAGGCGTAAGATATGTTCTCTCTTACCTGATTACAAAGCTTAACGGTATATCAACTCCCAAAGATGCTACCATTGAATCATTGGAAAGAATAGATGACAAACAGTATCTTTCCAGTTACTGCCTAACAAATATATATAAATGTGCTTTCGGTAAAGGAAAAAGTGCGCTTCCACATACAGAGGGCATGAAAAAACACTGTCAGGATATTTTTGTCGAGGAATTAAAGATATTGCACCCTGATATTCTTGTGATTCAGGTTGTTACATCGCGACCTGATATACTTCAGCTAAATGTACTGAAAGAAAAATTCGTTAAAGCAGAAGAAATAGAACGTGTAGATAGAAATTACAACACAATATCTTACAAATTTTTACGCAAAGATGGTACACCTTTGTACTGTATCTGGACATATCATGGAAACGGTGGTCCTTATTACAGAAAACAAGGCGGAGTATTTGTTAACAATAAAAAATACATAGAAAAAGAACTTAATAAGGTACTTGACGCGACAATTTGTGATTATCAAAAAAGCGATTTTCGTAAATAGTTATCATATTTGTATGATGTCGAATTTCTGTACTGCAAAAGCACCTTTCGCTGAATTGCGAGAGGTGCTTTTCTATCATACGCATTTTTCATATATAAAACTCTTTCAAATCATCAAGCCGGATACAGCCGAGGCGGCCGTTATCGAAGACGGCGCCGCAGTCGATCGCGATATGATTGTTTTTCCGCCATATCCTGCCCTCATATTCGGGGTCGATGAATCCCGTTGGCGTGTGTCCGGTGACGAAAAGCGTGTTTTCGTCATAGACCGTATCGTAATCCGGCTCGCCCCAGATGAATTCGAGATACGTCACGTCGTGTATATCTCTTTGCGGATCGTATTCCGGCAGGGTATGGGAAAGATGAAAGTTTCTGCTGCCGACGGTCAACGTCGCGTATATCATAAACGTATCTATATAGCTTCTGATCTGTCGCCGCTGTGCCGCGTCAAGTGACATGAACGCTTTGAGCGTCGGCTCGCCGCCGTTATACATCCACGTTATATACGCATTTTTAAACGATACGTCGGTTAAACCGTTTGATGAGATACGCATCACCCCGAGCGCCATTGATTCGTGATTCCCGATTATCGGGATCACGTTTTTTCTTTTCATCATATCAAACAGTATCTTTATCCCGTCCGACCCGCGGTCGATAACGTCGCCCAGCACATACAACGTATCGTCATCCGAGAAGTTTATCAGATCGAGCATTTTTATGTATTTATCATAGCATCCGTGAATGTCGGATATTACGTAGGTCATATTTTATCTATCCTTTCTTTGGTACAGACGGTTTTGAGTCAAGTGCCTTACACCTTAAAAAGGCATAATCAGATATATATTCTATGCTGTCAGGCAGCGTAACCGAGCGCAAAGAAGAACAACCATCGAAAGTAAACGCCTCGATCCTTTTTACACCGTCCGGAATAACGATCCCTGTCAGTTGAGTACACCCCATAAAAGCGCCTTCGGCAATAGTTAATGTGCCTTTCTTTATTTCGTAAATACCGGACACCGTGTTCCGCGTATCTACGAGGTGATTATCAACGTACAGAACACTGCGATCCCAATTTTGCGGATCATTATAAATCGCGGTTCCTAAAAGGATCCCGGCTCCGATCGATTCAACACTGTCCGGTATCGTAATGAATTCAAGATTTCTGCAGTCGCAAAAGGCATATTCACCTATTTTTTTGACGCTGTCCGGAATAACCACCTTTTTTATCTTTGAGCACTCATAAGCCGCATAATCGCTGATTTCTTTTATACCGGGGGGAATAACAACCGAAGCGTACTTGTCAAAGATTTTCTCAACCACGTCGTCTTTGATTACAAAATTTTTTGTTACGTTTTTGTCATAACTACCTTGCATGTCGGATATTACGCAGGTCATGATTTGCATCCCTCAAATTTCATTTTCTCCTTGTTCCATATAACCGGAATTGAGCCCGCTTTTCCAAAACTGTTTTTTGCTACAATCAATTCGGAGCCTTCATGAGTTCGATATGGAATAATAATTACGTCTGCCTCTTTTTCCAAAATCCCTGAATAACCTAAATCATTTAACGTAGGACGTCTGTTCATACAGTTGTGATCAAGTTGACTTGCTATAACAACAGGTATATTTTTATCAATTGCAAGCGATTTAAGGATACTTATGTCGTTGACAATACTATAATTATTCGATAGCAACTGCAAATAATCGATAAATACTGCATAAAATCTATTAGAATTCATTACTGTTTTACAAATATCATCAGCAGTAGTTTTAAGCCGGCATTCACAAAAGAATTTGCTATTCGTTGAATTTCCTCCCTGAATTTTTATCCTGTTTCTTATCTCATTTTCATTGTTTTCCATAGAGTGAAAAGCTACTTCTCTATCGCAGTCTGCGATATGACTTGCAATTTGTATTGCCAATGATGTTTTTCCCGTCCCCGGAGTCGATGCTATTGTGATAAATGATCCGGGAGATAATCCTCCCCCTATCATATCGTCAAGTTGTGATATGCCTGTTTCAAGTTTTTTTGAATTTATCTTATTTTGCATCATTTTTTTCTCCTTCATATTATTTCAACCAATATCTCTCTATCATTCTTCTCATATTTGAATAACCGACGGCGTTCATGGTGTGAAGCTTGACGGGATAAAGCGTACCGCGTTCCGCGAGCCAGTCGAGCAACTTGATGCCGTCGCCGCCGAGCCTGGCGTATATCCCGAGATCATGATCGCAATCGATGACCGATATATCAATACCGCATTTCTCCGCGGTCTCGATATACAACTTCGCCTCGTTTACACTGCGGCAGTGA
>CACZOH010000123.1 GCA_902782785.1 uncultured Ruminococcus sp.
GCGGAAAAATGGAATACAAAAACCGGAGACGGTTTTGGGTATGTGACGCGTTTTGAAATCGACGACGCTTATATTTCGCAGTTCGAAGTGCATACCGTTGGCAATCACACGCATCAGGAGCTGTGGGTGCCGGCGGAGTCGCTGGCAGAATTTAATGCGCATATTGTTGGCAAGATTACCGTGATAAGGGTGTTCAATGATAATAATTCCAAAGTAAAATGAATGAAAGTCCGCTGATGATCAAATCAAAAGAACTCGCGCTTGAAGTGATAAAGGTTTGCAAAGAATTGAGAAATTCAAAGTGTGAAAGCGCGCTTATCAGTCAGTTTCTGCGATATGATCAAAGAAAACGGCTGACCGGTTTGCCTGAAAGAACAGCCGGTCAGCCGTACGTATTTAAAACGAACCTATTGAAAGCGAGGCGTCGTCCTCGCCTTTTTTTATTGAGAGGATCTTTACCTCATATGAGTTTTTCTCGTTTACGACGACGGTCACGGTCTGTCCCTCCTTTGCGCCGAGAAGCGCTTTTCCGAACGGGGATTCCTTTGAAATATTGTTTGTGAAAACGTCGTTCCGGAGGGTGGTGACGATGCGCACCTTTTTCGTTTCGTCACGCTTCGGGATATAGACTTCGACGTAGTCGAAAAGCCCTACCTCGTCCTCCGCGGAATCCGTCGTTATTATTTTCGCCGTCTTTATCATATTTTCAAGATAGCGCATACGGCTCCTGTTGGCGTTTATTTCGCGCTTTGCCGTCCTGTATTCGTCGTTTTCGCTGAGGTCGCCGAGCTCTCTCGTGCGCTTGACCTCCGCGCGCAGAGCCGGCATCATAGCCTCTCTCTCCGCAAGCTCCTCTTTTATTTTTTCAATGTCCACCTTTGTCAATTCGTCGTGCATAACGTCACCTCACATATTATTTACCGTCAGTTTTATAAGCAGATCCGTGTCGTCGTCGGACGCGGCGCGGCACCTCAGACGCTTTCCGCATTTTTTGCATCTGTAATTTATTATAAAGCCCTTTTTCGCATCGGGCTCGGAGGATACCGGCACAAGCAGACCTCCGCAGCCGTTATTGCGGTCGCCCGGATTTTCGTCAACGTGAAGCGAGCAAAGGCACACTGTGCAGTGGTCGCGCGACGAATACGAGAGCGGCGGCACCTGCGCCCCGCAGTTTCGGCATACGAAGCCGCTGTCGTTTTTTGTAAATCTCTTTGTCTGCATAAAAACACACCTTAATGCGAATACTGTAAAAAAAGAAAGGGTTTTATCATGAAAAAAGTCAGTATCATACTGTGTATCATAACCGCCGCGCTTTTACAGCTTTGCTGCACGGCACAGGGAAACGTAAATTCAAACAACGGTCTTGGCGCGCCGTACGGCGAAACGCAGGATCCGTACTCGTCCGAGCTTTCCGACTACACCACGATGCCGGATAAGGACGCGGCGACCGGGACCGGGTCGGCTCTTCTGAAGGTCGGAGGGGACGACGCGCGCAACGGAAGCGACGCGGCGGCGGCTGTCGCTGTCATAGTCCTGATCGTTATAATGACCGCCGGCTCCGTCGCGGTGTTCGCCGCGATGAAGAAAAGGGGAGAGGAATAAAACGGAAGGATCAGTCGTTTTCCCGGCTGATGAGCCTGCTGTCAAGCGGTACGACGGAGGAGAACAGCGTTTTCTTCTCCGTCTGCTCCCGCGTGATCCCGCCGTAATATTTGCCGTAGATCTCCGTCTTTTTTTCCGATATTATATTGCCGTCCATATCCTCAAAGAACGCGGAGCTTATCTCGTTTGACCATAAGCCCGCCTCAAGCGGGTATTTTTTAAGTATCACGTATCCGTAAGACGTTTCCGCAAGCGTCACCTCGCCGGTCTTAAGCGTCAGCGCCGCCGTGACGTATTTCAGATCGAGGAGCGTTTCCGCCGTTACGAAATATCCGTCCGTATACGCGCTCATTCCGCTGTCCTCGTTGTATTCTTCTATAAGCGCCTCAAAATCCTCGCCGTTTTTCGCGCGCTCTTCAATCTGCTTTGCAAGCGCGAGCTTTTCCGCTTTTTCGTCGTCGGTCAGCTCCTCCGTGACGTATCTGCCCGTGTATATATCCATTTTCGGGCTTCCGTTTTCGTCAAGAACGTATTTAACGTCGTTTTTTATCAATATATGCTTTATCCTGCTGTAGTTTTCCTGATAATACCGCTCGCGCTCGTCGTCCGTCACGGCGGCCTCACCGCCGTCTCCGAACAGTCTGTCCTCTACTATCATCGCCTTGGCTTCAAACTCAAACAGACGGCAAAGAGAATTCACGTTCATACCGTACTGCCCGAGTATCGCGTTAAGATCGGCGCGTGAGCCCACGGCCTTCATATCCTGATCTATAAAATCGTTCACCGTGTTGTCAAGCAGCTTTTTCGTATCGGCGTCAGCGTAACTCTCGTATAACTCCGAGCAGACGAGCATTTCGTTTATCTGTCCGTCAACGTGGTCGCAGACCTGCTCGTAAAGCTTTTTTTCGCCGTCGGCAGTCTCGTCCCAGACGGCTTCGTCGTACGCGTCGGGATCGAAAAAGCCGTATTGGGAGAACATGGAATAAAAGCTTGATTTGTAGTAGGCAAGCAGGTATTTATACATATTTTCCGTTATCCCGCGGTTTTTGTACTTCGCGTAATCCGCGGAGCTCACCGTGCAGGATATGAGCGTGAATACCGTAAAAAGCGAAAGCGCTGCTATAGCGATCTTTTTCATCAGAACAGATACTGCCACGAAAACGTATACGGCAGCTCCTCCATTTTGTATTTTCCGGTCACTTCCTCATTGACCGTGATCTTTTCCATATGCGGCTTTAAATATTCGTCGAATTCGTATTCGAGGACGAGCGTTTCAAAGTTTTTGAAATCGCCTCCCGCCTCGTTTTCCGGGTTTTTCCACGCGCCCGCGTCAAGCTCCTCGCGCTGTATGACGTATATGCCGTTCTTGCTGTCAAGAAGTCCCGCTTCGCCCGGTTTCAGCTTCATTATCGACGCCGATATAAGCGTTCCGTATTCGGAAACGCCGCAGAGATAGCGGCCGTTTTTGTAATCGTCCTTTTCAAGCTCGTCGGAGTATTCCTCAATATATTTCTTTATATCATCTCCCGCGCGCACGTTTTCGAGCACGGTTTTCGCAAGCCCGAGCTTTTCCTCATACCGCTCGTCTGAGATCTCCTTTACGGTGGCGTTTCCGTCCTCGTTATACACGATATCGCCTTTTTCATCGCGTATGAAATCGCCGTTCATAAGGTAGAGAAGACGGAAACGGTAATAATTCTTCTGATAATAATCTTCCTTCTGCTCATCCGTTATCTTACGCTCGCCCTCCTCGCCGTAGAGGTGATCCTGAAGCGCGCCCGTCTTTGAATCGAGTATGAGGATCTCCTTCAGCTCCGCCTCGCCTATGCCGAGAGTTTTGAAGATCTCGTCCTCGGCTATGGCGTTTCCGCCCTCCGACGCGGCGTTCATGCCGATTATCATAAGGTCTATCGATTTAAGCTCGCCGTCAGTCAGTCTGAGATTGTAGTTGTCGAACAGATACGCGGCGGCTACGCGCTTTTTTATCGCGTCAACGGATATCTCCGTAAGCCTCTCTGCGTTCGTCATCCCGCCGTTTTCCGCGCGCCAGAAAGCCGGATCGTCCGCCTGTCCGAGCGCGGACAGCCAGTACTGCTTATAGCACGCGAGATAATAAGCGTATATCTCGCCGGAAACGGACACGCCTCCGAGCGACACGGCGCTTTCCTTTTTCGTGCACGCACAGAACGCGGCAAGGACAGATAACAGCAATAATAAGGAAATATATTTTTTTATTTTCAAAAAGAGCCTCCGATAATAAACAAAACGGGACCGACGCAAAAACACGCTCGCGCCGGTCCGTACCGTTTTTTCTTTATTCCTCTGCTTCCTGTTTTACTTCCTCGGCGGCGTCCTCGCATTTTTCGCAAAGCTCTTCACCGAGATCTTCAATATCGTCAAGATCGTCGAGGTCGTCAAGATCGTCAAAAGCGTCTTCCTTTTCTTCCTTGCGCTTCTGCAACGCCTTCACTATAAAGACAGCCGCGCAGGCTGCGCCTATGATCGCGAATATTATGATTATTACGGCTGCGATCGTACTTTTGTTATTCTTCTTTTCCATGGTTTGCTGCCTCCTTTTTTTTAAATGATATAATAAACAGCCCTTTTTTTCAAGCCTTTTTTTTGAACAACTTAAAAATAAATACGTAAATCGTGTTTTTTGAAAAGCGTTTTTTATTTTTCCGTGCGCCTGCGGTAGGCGTTTATGAAATATCTTTCAAAAAACTTCTTCATTTTCAGAAACGGCTTGCCCTTTACGTCCATGGACATCACGAGGACGGCGCGTATACCGGCTCTCTTTGCGCACAGAACGTCCGTGAATATCTGATCTCCGAGGATAGCCGTCTGCTCCGGCACCGCATCCATCAGCTTCATAAGCCGCCTTAATTTGCGCGTAAAAGGCTTGCCCGCCCTGCTCTCCGTAAAATATCCGTGCATCGTATTGAACGTGTAGACGCGGCGCTCGCTGTTGTTCGATATGAACGCTATGCGCACGCCCGTGCTCTCGACAAGATCGAGCCACCGTCTTCTTTCCTCGTCCGCTATACGGCTCTCATACGTCGCAAGAGTGTTGTCTATATCGCAGATAAGAAATCTTATGTTATTTTCGGCAAAGAATTCCGGTTTTATCCGTAAAACGGACGAATAATAGAAATCCGGAATGAAATAATCTTTAATCTTCATACGTACCCGTCAGCGCCCTATAATCATTACTTATGCGATTATACCACATTTTTTCCCCGAAAGTATAAATATATTATAATAATATAGTAAAATTTAATATAATATACTTGATAAAATTCTTGTTTTGTGGTATAATATAGGCGTGGGAATATTCGGTTCCGGCAAAAAGAAAACAAGAGGAGGTCAAATGACATACGAGTTTATATGGGAATCCATATTAAGGAATATGAGAGGCACGTATTCCGATCTGCGTATAAAATCGCATTTTCAGAACATCAAGGTCATAGACGTTGAAAAACAGTACATACTGCTTATGACGCCGAGCACGGACACTCTCGATTTTGTGAGAGGAGAGCAGGCGGTGCTTGAAAGATTTTTCAACAACGCCTTAGGCGAATTCAAGGTGGTTTACGTTTACGCCTACGACAGAGATATGCCCCGCATTGAAAGGATAAGAGAGATCATAAGAAACGATCTTGAAAATCCGACTCAGGGCGTTATGCCCTACGATATTACGGACACGGATCCGTCTCCGAAACAGAACAATTTCACAAGTTCGATCGTTCCGCAGAAAAAAGCCTACACGTTTGAAAATTACGTTGTCGGCAATTCAAACCTTTTCGTTTACAACGCCTGTCTCGCGGTAGCGGAAAACCCGTCTTCGATGTGGAATCCGCTTCTTATATACGGACCGTCGGGACTCGGCAAAACGCATCTGATGTACGCCACGACAAAAAAGATATCGGAGCTTTACCCCGAAAAGAAGCTGATATACATAACGGGCGAACAGTTCGTGAACGACATGGTCGATCATCTCCGCAAGAAGGACAGCTCCGGCTCCGGTTTCAGCGCGTTCCGTGAGAAATACCGCAAGTGCGACGTGCTTCTGATAGACGACATACAGTTCATCGCGGGCAAAAACGCGGTGCAGGAGGAGTTTTTCCACACCTTCAACACTCTGTACGAAAATCAGAAGCAGATCATAATAACGAGCGACAGACCGCTGCGCGAAATAAAGCTGCTTGACGAGCGTCTGCAGTACAGATTTGAAATGGGACTGACAGCCGATATACAGCCCCCGGATTACGAGCTGCGCTCGGCGATCATCAAAAACAAAGCGGAGGCGCTGCACCTCGATCTGTCCGAATCCTCGGTCGTTTATCTCGCCGAGCATTTAACGAAAAACATACGTCAGATCGAAGGGGCTCTTACAAAGATCTACGCGAAAAAATGCTTATACGGTCTTGCCGTGACGGACGATATGGTCATGGAATCCGTGGCAGACCTTGCTACAGTGACGAAATCCCCGAAGGATACGGTTGAAAAGATATTCACCGTCGTATCAAACAAATACGGCACGAGCAAGGACGAGATCTGCAGCAAGACGAAAAAACGCGAGGTCGCGGAGCCGCGCCACGTGTGCGCTTATCTTATATCCGAGCTTACGGATTATTCTCAAAGGCAGATAGGCGCGTATCTGAACCGCGACAGGACGACGGTCATAAATTCGATAGAGGTAATGAAAAAGACGATATTGAACGATCCGTCGTTTGAAAGAGAGATAAAAGACCTTATATCGGAGGTCAAGGATTAAAATTCCACTTATGTGGATTAAAAAACGAACATAACGTGTGGAAATTGCCTCACGTGTGAATTAAGCTGTTGATATCCGTGCGAATCACTTGTTGAATCGTGAGGACAAAAGAAAAAAACGCCGGAAAACCGAAAAATCATCCACATTAAAGGATCCCGCGTCAACCGGAAATCCGCTCGTTTTATCAACACGCAAAACGGCTTGAATACGCCGTTATGATATGAATTCCACGTTTTCCCCGTACACTACTGCTATTACTACTGTTTTCAAGTATCGTATTCATATACCGCGCGTGCGCGCGCAAGCTGAAATCAAAAGCTTATCCACCCGTGTTTTACGTGTCAGATTGTGGATAAACGAATAACAAAGCCTTATGAAAAAGAAAGGAATCAATTTACATTATGAAAGTCATATTTGATAAACCGGAATTACTGTCCGCCGTCACAACGGCGCTCGGAGCCATATCGAGCAGGCACGACAATCCCGTGCTCGAATGCCTTAAAATAACAGCGGAGGAGCCGGACAGGTGCCGCATAACCTCCTACGATAATGAAAAGGGTTTCAATATAGACATAAACGCCAACGTTTTAAGCTCCGGCGCGGCTCTGATAAACGCCCAGCGTTTTTACGGCATGGTAAAAAATATGCCGTCGGATATTACGTTTGAGTGCAAACCGAATATGACCGCATCTCTCACAAGCGAGAGATCGACGTACGAGATACAGTATCAGGATCCGAAGCTTTACCCGAACATCGCGGATATAAGCGGCAGACAGAGCTTCACTCTGCTTCAGAGCCAGCTCCGCGACGTTATAACGCAGACCATGTTCGCCATTGCGGAAAACAACGACAGATTACAGCTGAACGGCGCGTATTTCGTCGTCGATAACGGCTACATCCACGTCGTTGCGCTTGACGGTCTGCGCTTTGCAGAAAGGATGATACACGATGAAAACATTGTAAAAACGAATATAGAAGTAGCGGTCGATACGGAGGTAAAATTCATAATACCGAAAAAATCTCTTGCGGAGGTCATCAAGCTGCTTGACGATCCCGACGAGAAGATCACGGTAGTAAAGGCGAGAAGACACGTTATGTTCCGCGTCAAAAACGTCACGTTCCACACGGCGCTTATAGACGGCGATTATATAGAATACCGCCGTTTCATACCGAAGAACGAGACGACGACGGCGATCGTTTCGACAGCCGCCCTGCGCGACAGTCTGGAACGCGCGCTGTTCATAACGGAATACAGAGAGGCGGGAAGACTGAAAGCCCCCGTAAAGCTCAATTTCTATGACGGGGTGCTTAACGTCTCATCCGTCAGCTCCTCAAACAAGGTGTCGGAGGACATACAGGCGGTAAAGGACGGCGACGATCTTGAGATAGGCTTCAACTGCAAAATGCTGCTCGACACGTTCCGCGTGCTCGAGTCGGACAAAATAAAGCTGAAGCTCACAACGCCGCTTTCCGCCATGGCGATGACGCCTGTCGAAGACGGGGACGACAGCTTCCTTTACTTCACGTTCCCGACGAGGATAACGGAGAGCTTTTAAGTGAAGCTGCTTGAATGCGCCGTAAAGAATTTCAGGATAATAAAAGATCAGAAATTTGAATTCACGGACGGCGTGAATCTTATAAAGGGAAACAACGCGCAGGGAAAAACGACCGTGCTCGAGGCGATATACGTTTTCGCGCGCGGAAGGTCCTTCCGGACGAGAAACGAGGCGGAGATAATAGCCTTTGACCGGGACGGCGCGGATATCGAAATAGTTTACGAGGATCTTAAGAGAACAAACACGATGTCCGTAAGCTATAAGCGGGACGAGAACAGAAAGCTTTATAAAAACGGGATACAGATAAACAAAACAAGCGACTTTCTCGGAAACTTCCGCGCCGTTCTGTTCACGCCGGATCATTTGTCCCTTATAAAAAGCGCGGCGACGGACAGAAGACTGTTTCTTGATATCGCGCTTTCACAGATAGAACCGAAATACATAGGATATTTAAAGCGCTACGGCATCCTGCTTTCACAGAGAAACGCGCTGCTTAAGGAAAAGAGCGCGGACAGCGATCAGAACAGGATCCTGTTCGAGACGCTTGCGGAACAGATGGCGCCCGCCGCCGCGGCGGTTACCGCGCTGCGGTACCGTTACTGTGAAAAGCTCACGACTCATATAAGCGATTATTTTGAGAGTATGACGGACGGCGCGGAGGCGACGGACACCGTGTATGAAAGCTGCGTATCACAGGATCCGGAGATTTTGAAGGATGAGGAAGCAATGCGCGCTTTGTACGAGCGTAAATTCACGGACAATCTTTCGCGCGAAATAAACATGAAAACGTCCTTATACGGCATACAGAAGGACGATATTGACATAAGGCTCAACGGCTATTCGTCAAGAAAATACTGCTCGCAGGGGCAGCAGAGAAGTCTTGCGATAGCGCTGAAGCTCGCCGAGGGCGATATTTCCGCGGAGGCGACGGGAGAATATCCCGTATATCTGCTTGACGACATATCCGGCGAGCTTGACGCAAAGCGCAACACGTTCTTTATGTCTCAGTTAAAGGACAGACAGATAATAATAACGTCCTGCACCGCGAAAAGCAGTAAAAAATACGGCAGGGTCATAACCATGAAGAACGGGGGCGCGGTATGATGATGTATCTGCACGCCGGACGCGACACGGTCATACGGACAAAAAAGATAGTCGCCGTGTTCGATCTCGATTACGCGAGTCAGAACAGGGACACGCTTGAATTCTTAAAGCAGGCGGAAAAAGAAAAAAGACTTGTAAACGTGACGGACGAGCTTCCGAAGGCGTTTATTCTCACAGACGACGGAAAAGTTTATCTTACACAGCTTTCATCTCAAACCATAATGGGAAGAATATATTAAGGAAACGGGAAAAACAATGACAGAGAAACCTATTACACAAGAGTACAACGAAGAACAGATACAGGTCCTGAAAGGACTTGAAGCCGTGCGCGTGCGTCCGGGTATGTATATCGGCACCACGTCGACAAACGGTCTGCATCATCTCGTAAACGAGATAGTGGACAACGCAATAGACGAAGCGATGGCGGGCTTTTGCGACACCATAGAGGTGAATATCGAAAAAGACGGCTCCTGCTCCGTACGCGACAACGGACGCGGCATACCGACCGGTATAAACGCCGATACGGGCAAGCCCACGCTTGAGGTCGTTTTCACGGTGCTTCACGCGGGCGGCAAATTCGGCGGCGGCGGTTATAAGATATCCGGCGGTCTTCACGGCGTCGGCGCTTCCGTCGTCAACGCCCTGTCCGAATGGATGGAGGTGGAAAACTGCCACGGCGGCAAACGTTGTACAGAGAGATTCGAGCGCGGCGAGGTGGCGCGGCAGTTTACCGAGACAGGCGACTGCGGAGACGAACACGGTCTTTACGTCCGCTTCATGCCCGACGCGACGATATTCGAGGATATTGTTTTCGATTATGAGAAGATACTGAAGCGTATGCGCGAGCAGGCGTTTCTTAACGCCGGCATCAGGATCATCGTCACGGACCTGCGCCCGGACGAGCCCGTTTCCGAGACGCTTCACTATGAAGGCGGCTTGAAATCTTACGTTGAATATATAAACAGCCGCAAGCACTGCGACCTGCTTCACGAGGACGTCATATACATCAAGGGACAAAAGGGAGATATGACGGCGGAGATAGCCATGCAGTACAATACCGCCTATGACGAAATGATAATCAGCTTTGCAAACAATATGGCGACGATTGACGGCGGTATGCACGAGACGGGCTTCAAAACCGCGCTTACAAAGGTGACGACGCAGTACGCAAAGAAGATAAAGGTGCTGAAGGATACGGACAAGGACGTTTTCGACGGCTCGGACGTACGCTCGGGTCTGACGGCGGTCATTTCCGTCAAGCTGCCGGACGCGCAGTTTGAGTCACAGACGAAAGCAAAGCTCGGAAACTCCGAGGTAAGGACTTTTGTAAACAACATTGTAACGACTAAGTTGGAGGAGTTTTTTGAGGAAAATCCCGACACCGCAAGGCTTATAATAGATAAGATATACGAGGAAAAATGCGCGTCCGAGAGGGCGAGACAGGCAAGA
>CACZOH010000124.1 GCA_902782785.1 uncultured Ruminococcus sp.
GAGACCGATTTTACGAACGGTATACCCGAGGGTTTCCGTTATCCCGAAGGACACGGGGATAAGGTTTACGTAAAGGACGGGATTCTGTACGTCGACGCCGTCGGGCGCGAATTCACGCGCGTGTTTCTGCCCGATTCGCTCGATAAGTACGGCAACTATGAGATAACGATACACGCCGCGATGCTGCAGCCGCGCGACGGCGGGCGCTGGGGCTCGATAATCTACCGCGCTCAGAATCTGAATTATCCGTATTACCATATGTGCTTCCGCTACAATTCCGACGCGGCGAACGGCGTTGAATTCGCGTGCCGCACGGAGCAGGATACGTGGAGCGTCACCTCAAAGGGCGGCATTTCCGGGCATTCCTTCTCGGACAGCACGTTCGACGAGGTGAAGGCGACCGTCAAGGGCGACCGCGCGATACATTCGATAAACGGCGAGGTCGGCGTCGACTGCACGGACGCGACGGTTTATTCAACCGGCGGCATAGGTCTGCAGGCAAACTTCTGCATACTCGCCGTTCGCGATATCAAGGTCACGTACATCCGCACGGGCGGGACGTCTTCCGCTCCCGCGTTTACCGAAATAGCGCAGTCCGATCTCGGAGTAATAGGCGGATACACTCTGTCCGAATACGTGCAGAGCAAGGAAGCTCTCGATAAGCTGTCGTCCGCTTCCGCAAAACCCGCAAACGCGATATTCAACGTCAACTCGAACCTTGAAGTGACGGGAAGCGACGGCAAAGCCTTTGCAAAGGCGGACGAAGCCTTTGCGGCGCTCGGCGGCGTTATAATGCCCACGTTCAAGGTATCCGACGAGCAGACGGTCGACGCGCTCTGTGATTATCTTTCCGGAAACGGCATAAGCGACGTGTTCGTAATGAGCGAAAAGGACGAACTTGTGTTAAAAGCGAGAAAAACGTACAAGATCTGCCGCGGCGTGCTCGATCTCACGAACGAGCTCAAAGGCAAAACTTCGCTTACCGATAAGGAGCTTCTTGAAATCAGGCGACGCACGAACGCATCGTTTGCCTCTGTTGCCGTCATACCCGACACGGTCGCCGAGACAAAGAACGTCAAATATCTGTACGACAGGCTCATAGCGGTATGGGTAGGCGCCGCGTCGTCCGTCACGACGAAAGCACAGGCGTTCAGGATTGCCGCGGCCGGCGGTCACGGCGCGATAACCGATAACACCGCGCTTATGTACGACGTGATCGAAAACTCGATGTCCGGCAGCAAGCTGTTCCGCGTGCCGCTCAACATCGGTCACAGAGGTCTGCCGACGCAGGCGCCCGAAAACACGGTGGAAGGATCGCTCCTTGCGTTTGAGGAAGGCGCAGACTGCGTTGAAAACGATATTTACATAACAAAAGACGGTATGCTGATGGTAATGCACGACGGCACGACGGCAAGAACGGCGAGCGGAAATCTGAATATGGAAAGCTCGACGTCGGATCAGCTCCGCGAGCTTAAGGTCAATAAACAGTACCCCGCAAAGAAAGAATACGCGGACTGCAAAATACCGTTCCTTGAAGAATACTTCACCGCCTTCAAGGACAAGGATATGCAGATATTCGTAGAGATAAAGAGCACGAACAAGGCGCTTGTGGAAAAGCTTTGGGAGCTCATCAAGGAATACGGCGTTGAGGACCGTGTCTCGGTCATCACGTTCCACGAATCGCAGATAAAAAATCTCAAGGATATATTCCCGGAGATGTCGGCGGGTTACCTCTGCAATCCTCTCGTATCGGGCGACACCGGAGCAAAGCAGGTCAAAGCCGTGCTCGGCAAGACTCAGACGCTCGGCTCCACGTACAACCCGGCGTACTCCGGTCACACAAACGAATACGTGAAGAACGCCAATATGCGCGGTCTTACCACGTGGCCGTGGACGATAGACGACAAGAGCGTATTCATAGATTTCTTCATGGCGGGTTACAACGGCATAACGACGAACAACTGCAAGATACCCGCAAAATGGGCCAAGACCTTATCGTCAAAGGAAAACGGATACGAGCTTGAACAGGGCGAAACGCTTAAGGTACAGGCTGAGATTACTACGTACAAGCGCGAGATATCCGACGTTTCCGACACCGTCCGCGTCATACCGTTATCGGACAATATGACGGTAGGCGACGGCAACGTCATAACGTTCGGCGGCGAGGGCGAATACAGCTTTGCGCTCGAATACAGTCAGAAGCTCAACACAAAAAACACTTATACGATATACACTCAGCCCGTGACCGTTCTCGTCAAGGCTCCCGTACAGACGGAGACTGAGACGGAGACCGGGACGGAAACGGAGACGGAAGCCGTGACCGAAACGGCGCCGTCAACGGACGCGCAGACGACGGATAAAGCCGCGGAAACCGAAAACGAAAACAAAAACAGCTCGTTCCCCGTCGTTGTCGTGATTATAGGCGCTATAGCGGTCGTCGCCGCGGCAGTCGTTATCATCGCGGTCGCTGCAAAAAAGAAAAAAGCGTAAAATCACCCCTTGACAAAACACATATTTTGTGATAATATAATCAATATAAAACTACAGGAGGCAAAGATATGAAGCATATTAAAACCATAAAGACGCGCGATCTGTGCGAGAGCGCAAAAAACGGCGGCTGCGGTGAGTGCCAGACTTCCTGCCAGTCAGCCTGCAAAACAAGCTGCGGCATA
>CACZOH010000125.1 GCA_902782785.1 uncultured Ruminococcus sp.
ATATAATTCGTTCGGTATCTGCAAAAACGTCTGTCTCAACAGGTATATATAGAATACCGAAACGAGCATGGGGAAGATAAGCACCGCGAAAGTATTTCTAAAATCAAGCGCATCTATAGGCTCGCTAAAGAATGGCAATTGACCGGTAACAGTTAAATAGTTCGTTATTGTGTATAATTCGCCCGGTACCATCATCGTCGCCATCAATAAACCAAATACAGTGTTTTTCCCCTTGAAATTCAGCCGTGCGAACGCAAATGCGGATAATACCGTGACGATAAGTGAAAGCACTGTTGAAATAACGCCTACGATCAATGTGTGAATGAACAAATCACCTAGATTTGCCTTGCTGAAAGCCGTCGCAAAGTTTTCAAAAACTATGTTCTGCGGCCAGAGCGTCGGGACGTTGGCGCGGTATTCGTCCATCGTCTTGAAGGATGAGATTATCATCCAGTAGAACGGGAATATGACGATCACCGCCATTAACGTAAGGAATATATATATTATAGTGTAACGTATGATCTTGGAGGTGCGTTGAGCCCGGCTCGCTGACAGTACGTTTACTTCATTCATCGTTTTATTCATACCGCACCTCAATAATGTACTTTCTTCTTGCTGACGTATCCGTTTATCGCCGTTATCACAAGGATTATGCCGAACAGTATGAGCGAAGCCGCGGACGCGTTGCCCTGATTGGCTTTATCGAGCATTTTATAAACGTAACCGACGATGGTGTTCATCTGTCCGTTAGGTCCCATTCCTTCACCGAATATACCGACGATGCTTGAGTATTCCTTGAAGCCGCCGATAAAAGATGTGATTATTACGTATGCAAGCATAGGAGATACGAGCGGTATGGTTATCTTGAAGAACGTGCGTATCTTTGAGGTGCCGTCGATTTTCGCCGCCTCGTAATACTGCTTGTTGACGTTCTGCAGACCGCCCAGAAGTACAAGTATTTTAAAGGGTATCGCGTTCCAGACTATGTACGTGCAGACGACGAACATATTCGCCCCCCACGATGAGCCTTCATTGACGAAGTTGACTGGCTCTATTCCGAAAACGCCTATGATGTTGTTTATTATGCCCTGCGTCTGAATCAGATCGCCCAGACCCACGCGCGTGAACATAGCGTTGAAGACCATGCCTATCGCTATGGAGTTTGTGACGTATGGGAGGAAGAATATCGTCTGATATATCTTCTGCAAAGGCTTGATCGATTTCAGCGCTACCGCTATGAGAAGCGCGAGCGTAGTTGATATCGGCACGGTGATGACGCAGAGAAGAAGCGTGTTTTTGAGGCAGAGCTTGAAATCCACGTATCCGACGACCGTTTTGAAGTTTTCTATGCCGAGACTGAAGGATTCACCGCCGACTATCGCAAGACCGTTGTATCCGTTTAAAAACGCCATCCTGAACGTGTTTATCAAAGGATAAAACGAGAAGATTATGAGAAGTATAAGCGCCGGCGAAAGATAAAGCCAGCCTTTGTACTGATTTCTGCTGTCAAGGTCGCCCTTCAGGCTTATTTTCGGCTTTTTCGTTAAGTTTTTATTCATACCGATCACCCTCAGAACCTTATTCTGGCGCCTGTTTCGTTGTCGAATATAAAGACCTTGTTTTTCTTTACGTCAAAGCGTATTTCGTTTTCGCCGCCTGTCGTTATCCGAAGATCGGCGTCGATGATCGCGCGGACGTTGGGCTTGCGCGAGCAGGCGTTTGCAAACACGACCGAGCAGTCGCGTCCCATTACCTCAACGTTAATGAGCTTGCCGCTGAGTTTTCCGTTTTCGTTCGGGATAAAGCCCTCGGGACGGATGCCGACGGCGACGGGCTTGTCCTCCGTTACGGCGGGAACGTCAAGCACCTCGTCCTCGCCTATATAAAGCTTGCCGCCCTTTATCTGACCGTCAAACGTGTTGATCGGAGGAGTTCCCAAAAACTGCGCGACGAAAAGATTTTCGGGGTCGTCGTAGACCTTCTGCGGCTCGCCCGTCTGCTGTACGACGCCGTCTTTCATAACGACTATCATATCGGAGATGCTCATCGCTTCCTCCTGGTCGTGCGTTACGAATACCGTCGTTACGTTCGTCTCACGCTGGATCCTCTTTATCTCCTCGCGCGTCTGAAGACGCAGACGTGCGTCGAGGTTGGACAGCGGCTCGTCAAGCAGAAGAACGCGCGGAGTTTTTACAAGCGCGCGTGCTATGGCGACGCGCTGCTGCTGACCGCCCGACAGTTCGTTCGGCTTTCTGTCCATAAGCTCGCCTATCTGAACGAGATCGGCGGCCTGCTGTGCGCGCTCAAGCATCTGCTCCTTCGTAAGCTTTTCCGCGCCCTTGAGGTTCTGCAGAGGGAACAGGATGTTCTGCTTTACCGTAAGATGCGGGTATAACGCGTAGTTCTGAAAGACAAGGCCTACGCCTCTGTGTTCCGGTTCAAGATTGGTAACGTCGCTGTCACCGAAGAATATTTTGCCGGACGTCGGCTTTTGCAGACCGCAGATCATATAAAGCGTAGTGCTTTTTCCGCAGCCGGAGGGACCGAGCAGACCGATGAGCTTGCCGTCCGGTATCTCTATGTCGAGATCCTTGACGGCTGTCACCACCTCATTGCTTTTCTTGTTTCTGCTCGGGAAACATTTTGTGAGATTTTGCAGTATGATTCTCATATCGTCTCCTATGCTTTTATTTATTACCGGATCCGTCCGATCCGGTTGAATCCTGATAAGGGTCGTGCTCCGCGGCGGACCGCTTCTGTTTTTCCTCGTATTCGCGCCGCTCTTCCATGTCTTTGAATATCCGCTGGCTCGCCCAGTCGACTACGACCGTGTCGGCCAATACGTCGTGGAGCATCGCGCTGCCGCCGCTTCTTATAAGAGAAACTATTTCCGCAATTATGAATATGACGAGAAGGATGACGCCGAATATGCCCGTCACGTTGTTGAATACGGTGAGGATTATCACCGCGGGCAGAGCCGTTTCAAAAACGCCCTTGCCTATTACGTTTCTGACGAACAGAACGGGTTTGCTTATCCTGATACAGCTTCCGCGCATGACGCCGAGCCCGAATAAGAGCTTGCCGAGCGAGCGCCCGTCCTTTGTGAAAATCGGTATCACGAATTCAAGGATGAGAACGGATAAAACGATGCCGGACGCGAAAATGCAGAACGAAATGGTGTATGAGGTGCGTATCGCTTTGTTCGCCTCTTCGTCGGCGTTCGCAGCGTCCACGGCGTTTTTATAGTTCGTTTTTTCTTCCTCAGAGAGCTTGCCGTATTCCTCCGCGGTCATGCCGAACGTCACGCCGTACTCCCTCTCGTAGCTTGAAATGATCGTACGGTACGTGTCGTTGTAGGAGTCTACTCTCAGAACGACGGACATGACGAAATAGATGCCCGTCGTAAGAATACCCGCAAGAATTAGATCGGCAAAAAAGGCGAACAGCCGCTTGCTGTACGGAGCTTTTTGAACGTCTGTCATCATTATACCTCGAAAAACGACATATTTCCGCATATTAAAACTAATTATAAACAGTATATCAAATATAAGGATTTATGTCAATACGTTTTTATATCTTTTTTTAAATAATTTTCTGAATTTACGGCAGAATAAGAGAGTATGCGAACAGATATATGTTCAAGATATTTACACAAATTGTTTATATTATACTCTTGAAAAAAGAGCGTCTATTGTGTATAATAGACGCGTTCTGATTTGTACCCTTAGCTCAGCAGGATAGAGCAACTGCCTTCTAAGCAGTAGGTCGCCGGTTCGAATCCGTCAGGGTACGTGAAAAAACCTCGCGTGAGCGAGGTTTTTTCAATAAAGTCGCCCGCCCTCGGGGACCCCGAAACGAGCTTGCCGAGTTTTGGGGAATGGGCCGAGGGGCTAATGAAGAAATGAAGACGCGTACGCTGATGAAGACGCTTTTGTCGGAGCTGATTAAGAAGTGAGCGGGCGACTTCGCTTCATCAGGCGGCTTAGACGCCGTTTTCATTAAGCTGCAAGCTGTCTTCATTAAGGCGTGAGCCTGTCTTCATTAAATATCGTCTCAACACGATCAACGCACCTGATCTTTTAAAACGATAACAAAATCGCCGTAAGTAAAACTCGTGACAAGCTCCCCGTCTTCTGCCTCTGTGAATTTTATCTCGTTTCCTTTATCGTCATAAATGCTTTCACTGACCGTTACGTGCCCGTCTCTATACCACGTTACGGTCTGTTTTGTGACGTTTTTTTCGTCGCCGTATTCATATTCATACGTACTTACGTCGCCATTGTAGTCCGTTTCGACAATTTTGATACGGTTTCCGTTATCATCATAGAAGCTTTCGGCACAGGATTTTTCGCCGTTTTCAAGCGTACAGGTTGCTTTTATTTGATTTCCGCTGTCGTCATAATAATATTCGCAAACGCAGTCGGTTTCTATATCTGACGTGTAAACGTATTTTATAACGTTGCCGTTATTATCATAAGTATATTCTTTTGTCTCCACCAGCATTTCCTGATCACGTCTGTAAGTATCCGTATATTTTAATATTTGTCCGTCTTCGTCATAAGTCGTTTCATCGATGGTTTCAATTTCGCCGTCAAGTGACGTTTGTATCACGGTTGTAATGTTTCCTTTTTCGTCATATACATATTCGTAATAATAACCGTAGATCTCACCCGTTTCATCCTTTGCCGTGAATTTTATCTCATCTCCTTTATCATTAAAAGAGTATTCTTCTAAATACGTTTCACCGTCAGAGTCTTCATAAAAATCAAAAATAACGTTGTGATTGTTATCGTATTTATATTCCCGGTAGATGGTTTTATGATCGCTGTCGCTGTTAATATTATAACTTTCTCTTTTTTCTTTGATGATTTCACGTTTGTCGTTATATTCGATCTCCCAAATTTCGACAAAACCGCTCATTCCGGTCCAAACGGATTTTATAACGTTTCCGTTATCGTCAAACGTTCTGTCGTATTGACCGTACAGGATTCCGTTTCGAAAATACACCTTTGAATATACGCTGCTTGCGATATTGTCAAATCTTTGCTTTGCGTCTTTATATCCTATAGCTTCATAAAACGCCTTTGCGGCGCCGTACGGCTCGTTTGCTTCAAGCAAAGCCTCCGCCTCACCGTATTTTGCCGCTTTGTATGCCTCTGTGCATTCCGCCAAAAGCTCAGCGCTGTCTTTATATCCGTCGAGATTTTTAAAGCCGTCTATAGCCTCCCCGTATTTTCCCTCTGCGTACGCGGCTTTTGCCGAATCGTATTTTATCTGCGGTATGATAACTTTGCAGAACAAAAGAGAAACAACAATAACCAAAGCGGCGCACGGCAGAGCTATCGATATAGCTTTTTTTACGGTTTTTATCTGTTTTTCCTTTTCGCGCCGCTCTTCCTCCTTTTGCCTTTCACGCTCCTGCTCCTCGGCTTCCTCGCGCTTTGTCATATCGTCAAGAATTCCTCTGTATTTTTCCGACAGCGCGGCGGAATCCTTATAGTCCGGGATCGTTTCAAGCATACCGACAGCCGCTTTGATATGCGGTCTGTCGCTTTTGTCAGCGTTATAAACAGCCGCCGCGTATATCGCGTCGTTTTTGTATTCCTCCGACAGCTGCGCGATATACCCATGAAACCCGTTGACGTCCGTGTTGCCGAACGGCAGAGTGCGTTCTGCAAATTCGGGGATACTGCCCGTTTTCTGCTCCGCCATAAGCCGGTACAGCTTCGCCGCCGCGTTGTACGGTTCGGCAGAAAGGACCGTATCGCAGTATTCGTCCGCTTTTTCAAATTCTTTGTTCCGCAGACAGTCAAAAGCGCGATCCAAAAGCTGATCCGTATTCAATTTTTCTTCTGTTTCAGCTTTCATAATCATTACCCGATTGGTTTATTCGATTTGATTATATCATATAAATATGATTATGTCAATAGCGGCTTTGTGCGGAAAACGTATTTGACACTTTGCGCCATTCATTTTAATATCACAAATTATTAAATATATATTCTTGAATAAATCGCGTTTGTCGTGTATAATAAACAGGCACTTTGAAAAAAAGCGCACGTACGGTGGGTATAGCACAGCTGGTTAGCGCGTCAGGTTGTGGCCCTGAAGGTCGCCGGTTCGAATCCGACTACCCACCCCAGAAAAAGCCTCGTCGCAAGACGAGGCTTTTTCAACTAAATCCGTCCTTACGGACGGGTTAAATCCACGCAAGCGTGGATGAAATCACTTCGTGATGAAATCCGACTTCGTCGGG
>CACZOH010000126.1 GCA_902782785.1 uncultured Ruminococcus sp.
AAGGGCAATTTCACCGCCGCAGGCGATTTCACCCACCCGTAGAGGGGTGGATTTCGTTGCCGACTGTCCTTTGGGACAGTCGGCTAAACCGACAGCCCTTTATTCTTTAACCTCTTTTGTCTTTATTCTGTTCTTTCTCCCTCATCAGAGTGTTAAGCATCAGCCACGTTACGGAGCCCACGGCAAGAGACACGAAGAAGATAAGAATAATATAAATATAAGTGTTCTCCGGCTTTTGCTTCGGCGTGACGCTTACTGACAGCATTTTTTTGACGGGGAGATATTCGTAAACTCCGTCGCCGTTCAGGTCCACACCGTTCAGATACGAGCCGATATACGTATTTCCGGGCTCTATTCCTATTACCGTGCCGCCCTGAACTCTGACGATCTTTTCTTTTCCCGTATTCTCATACGTTACGGGCGGATTTTTCACGTTCCGCGTCCATTCCAAAAGGGACAGATCATATTCTCCGTCAACGCTTACCGTCACCGCGGGATCGGTCGTTTTATATTCGCCCGGGTATACCGTGAGCGTACCCGGATAAAAGTCAATAATATATTCTCCCGTGACGTCCGCGTCTTTTTCGTCAAGCACGCAAAGCGACGAAAACAGGTTTTTCTTCTCGCCCGTATACAGAACGCCCGCGCTGCCCGTGTATTCGATCCTGTGTCCCGGTGTGAGCGCGCCGCTTATTATCTCATATCCGTTTGACGTGAGATATTCGCCGTCAAACGCCTTTGACGCGTCGGAGGAACGCAGAGAAAGATAATTGTATATCTTTCCGTTTTCACCCGTTATCCTTAAGGTATCCGCCGGCTCCGCGGGAGCCGCCCCGTCCTTCACGCGCACGTTTTCAAACGGAAGCACCGTCACGCTCTGTACGAATTTCAGCTCTTCGCCTCCGTCCGTGAATCTGACCGTTTTGCCGTCTGTTTCCTCGGCGCCGAAATCAAACGATTCATAATACTTTTTCTCTCTGTTTGCGGCGATACCGGTTAGCTCGTCGCCGTTTACGGAAAGCGTCTGATCGGACGTGAATTCAAAGCTTATCCTGTCATCGCCGATAAGCGCCGCTATATCTTTTTCGGTTATCTGCGCGTATTCCGGCGCCTTTACCGTCTGTCCGACGTATAGTGATATATCCGGCATAAAAACGATGATCGGTGTTACTGTAAGCCCGGCGGGGCCGCATTCCGTTATTTCATACAGTTCCGTTACGTCGTCTCCGTTTTCGTCATAAACGTGAAATTGAACTGTTACGACCTCGGCGGTGCCGCAGTTTGTGATACCCGCGGTAACAGCCTCTATCCTGTGGCCTTCCTTCAGATTTCCGCCATTGACTATGACGGCCTCCGTGGATACGAGCGGTTTTCCGTCATACTGCTTCGAGGCGTCTTCCATACGGTAATAAAGCTTGTTGTAGAATATGTCGTTTTCTCTTTCGGGCGGCGTAAGCCCGGAGCCCTCGCCGCCTTCGGATACGGATGATCCCGTCGCGTCGACGGGTACCCAGCCGACAGAGTCGAGATATATCTCCGCCCACGCGTGCGCATCCTTCGTATAAAACTCTGTCGTACTGAAGCCGCCGTCGCAGACCACGTAATATCCCACGGTATAACGCGCAGGTATTCCGAGCGCTCTGTATATGACGACCGCCGCGGATGCGAAATGACCGCATATCCCCTCTTTGCTCTCTTTCAAAAAGTATATGACTCTGTCTTCTCCGTCCGGTATCTTCTCAAAGCTTCCGTTATACCGCGCGGCGTTCCTTACGTATTCCGCTACGTCCGTAATTATCGAGGGAGACGAGGGATCAAGCCCCGCTTCTTTTATTATATCAAGTATTTCCGTCCTTGTGCTTTCCGGAAGCTCAAGGTATTTTTCATATACGAAATCGCAGTATGCCGTATTGAACCTTGCTTCGCCTTTCAGATTCTTTATCACGTTTACGCTGACGAGCGGGATCTGATGGAAGAAATAATACGAGCCGCCGTCCGCAGCCTTCCTCGCCGCGGCGATATCCGTCACCGCATAGCCGTCTCCGTAATAGTTTGACGCATAGTACGGAACGGGGATCAGAGCGTCGTTTGCGAAATATCCGACGGTAATATCGTTCATTTCCGCGTAGCCGTTTTCCATCAGCGCGTTTACGGTAAATTCAAGCGGGCTGTTTTCCGTTTTTCCCGTGTATATCGCAGGCTCCGCCCAGCCGGTCCCCGTGTAGTTTCCGAAGCTGCGCAGACGCAGATATACGGAGCCGCTCATAAAGCTCGTGACGGTGCCGACCGGGTCCGGGCTCAGCTCCGGCGTTTCCGAAGGCACGCTGCTGTACGGGCTCGGGCTGTTGCTTATGCCGCCGCTTATACCGGAACTGCCTATGCCGTTCTCCCCGTATATCTCCCCGGGTGTTTTTTCCGCTTCTTTCGTCGTCTCCGGCACGTTCGTTTCCGCCGGCGCCGTTTCGCCTCCCGTTTCCGTGACGTTCACCGTTATTATCTCGGTAACGTTCGCCTTGAACTCGTCAAGCTCGTCTTCATCGTATTCCACGGTAAGCGTTATATCGTAGCTGCCTGTTTCGTTTGTCTGACCCGCGCCCGTCGCCTTATTCACTATTTTGATACTGTCTCTTATATAATCTTCAAAATCGTCGTAATCTGTGTTTACGGGGATCTCAACGTTTAAGGAAGAGGAGGTGAAATTATCGTAAGCTCCGAGCACCGCGCCCTCGCCGTCCGATACGGCGACAAAGTGAGTATCCGACATTTTCGCGTCTCCGTATACGCGGTAATGCATACTTATCGGCAGTTTTGTTACGGTGACCGTACCGTAATCATACGTCACGGAATACGCGTCCGCGGGAACGCTGCCGCCGAACATAAGCGAGCATTTGCTCTTGTATTCTCCCGCGGACAGATAGCCCGACGAGCGGTCCGGCTGTATGGTGCTGTCCTCGTAAAGCTCGCCCGACGTGATCTCTATTCTATCGACGGGATAATGTATCGTTCCGTCGTACTGAAATTCAATTGACGGCGTTTTTACCGTTATCTCACGCGCCGACACCGTAAGCGTGCCGGCTGAAACGGCTATATCGTAATACGACGATACGTCTTTTTCCCCGTCTTCAAATACCTTGAATTTAAGATTGTTTTTTATTTTTCCTACATTCTTTATTTTCGGACAGTCGGATAAGACGAGCGTGTGGCCGTCCATAAGCTCGTTGTAAGTCACCTCATAGTCAAGGCAGTAAAGCTCCTCTCCGTCATATTCCTTTTCCGCCGATCCCGTCTTTACCGTTATTTTGCGGCGCATGATACGCAGTGTCCCGAATTTTATCGTCACCGCGTACCTGTCGGTCACGTCGTTATCCCCATCGTATATCTTTACCTCCGCACGGTTGGCGGTGATCTTCGGTTCCGTCGCGTGCTCGGTGAAACGTATATCGAGCCTGTCGTCATAAGCAAGGCAGCCGTATTCAAATGCATATTCATTGCATGTTATCGGCTCCTTGTCCCATATCTTCTCGGCTGAGCCCGTTACTATCGTTATCATACGCTTCGTCACTGTCGCCTCTGCGCCCTTGAACGTCAGCTCGTAGGACGGGGTGACGTCGTCGCCGTCGCCGTTTTTTATCACGACGCCCGTTATTTCCGCGTCGGAATGAAGCGCTGTCCTGTCGTATTTTATCCCCGTTATATACGCCGTATCGCCGTCCGCAAGTCCTTCGGCGACAAACGACGCGCCGTCCGGCTCCTCTCCGTATTCCACCGAAAAATCATTCAGACGGACGGTCGCGCGTCTTTTTTCTATTACGTATTTCGCTGTGCTTTGCCGTTTTACACCGAAAGGATTCTCCGTCCTCGCCGTGACGTCGTATTCCCCCGCAAGCGTCGGATATCCCGTCTTCTCCTCTCCGTTTTCCGTATACGATACGGACACTCCCGACAAAAACGACGCGGCTTTTTCACCCGTGTCCTCGCCGTACGTGAATTTCGTATCCGATAACTCTTTTATAAAGCTTCCGGAAAAGAACGCGACCGATAAGACTGCGGCAAAAATGACCGCCGTTACCGCGATAACGGCCGCCTTATGTTTTTTCAGCCACAGCTCAAAGGCGCGGAATTTCTTTACCCTCGCCCTGACCTTAAGTGTATATTCATCGTACGTCATATCAGATGCCCGGTTTTTTTATAATATAACTGCTTCCCCTGCTGCCGTTTTCATCCTCCCATAACACGTAGAAGACAACGGCGTCAGCTTCTTTTGCTTCCTCTCTGCCGGATACGGTAACGGAATTGAGTTCCGAAAAATCGACCGTATCCGCTATCGTACTGCTGTTTATGCAAACGTCTCCCTTATAAAGCATACAGCGCAGATCCTTTATATAAGCGGCTCCTTCGCCGGTTTTTTCGACGGTTATCCTGTATTCGATACCGCCGTCTTTGTTTTTTAAGGAATTGACGTAGATCATCACTTCTGAATCCGGATGTTCATCCACCGTTTTTATTCCGTAACCGTACGAAGGTAAAGAAGGCTCGTCAAAGCCGACGGGCTGCGTTTCTCCCTGCCCCTCCATACCGGCGAACGCGCCGCAGTAAGCGGCTGAAAACACCGCAAGGAGCACGAGCGCCGCAGCGATTATCGCGCCGGCGGCGGGGATGAGTATGCTGTTCAGGCGCGCTTTTTCAAATATCCCGTCCGTTTTCATTGTTCCACCGTCCCGAATTTGTTAAGATAAGAGACGCTTTTCGGCAGCTCTCCCTCTCCGAAAAGGCTCTCCGCGCATCTCTTTATGCCATCCGCCTCCGCGCGGCATATCGCGGGGTTGAGGCTGTCCATCTTATAAAGTATCTTGTTGCGCAGAAGAACGTCGACCGCCTCGCTCTCGCCGCCGCCGCACGCGGCGTAAACGGGAACGAAGCTCTCCGCCTGCCTCATAACGCGGTTTCCGAACGTGATCCCGACGTGCTCCGTAAGATAAGCGTCAAGCTTCTCCAGCCCGCGCCTTGCGTTTTCGGATAACGGATGCTCCCTCCGTGCGTCGGCAAACAGTTCTTCAAGCCGGTCAGCGGATATATGAAGCTTTGACGCCTCATCCGATTCAAAGCTTTTGCTTCTGCTGTTCAGCTCTATGACAAACGCGCGGTCATATACCTTATCCGATACAGCGAGCGTTGAATCGTCGTTGTTTGCCGTGCCGACGAACCATACGTTTGACGGAAGCCTGAGCGTGCCGTTTTCAAAAAGACGCGGATCGCTTTTTCTGCTGTCCGGAGTGACGCGGACGCGCCTTGACGAGCCTTCCGGCAGTTCAAGCAGGGACAGAAGCTCCGCAAAATAGTATTCCACACGCGCTATGTTCATCTCGTCGAGCACGACCGTGTATATATCCTGCGACAGACACGCTTTGTATAAGCTGCATAAAAGCTCCGTTTCCGTATAGCTGTCTGTAAATTCGTTGTAATAGCCGAGCAGATCGGAGCGGTCCTTCCACGACGGCTGTACGGGCGTTATGGACGCGTCGTTTCCCACGTATTTGCCGAACGCAAACGGAAGCGACGTTTTGCCCGTGCCGGATATACCCTGAAGTATGATAAGATGCGTACAAGACATAGCGGAAATAAACGTTCTTATCACTTCCTCGCTGTAATAAAGCCCCATATCCGTCGCCGCAAAGCTGCGGAAGCCGCGGCAGAATTCGGGAAGGTCCGCGCGTTCGTTCCTCGGAAGACCCGTTTTCTCCGGCAGGCCGCCGCGGTCTATGGCAGTCAGCCTACTGAAACGCGGCTTATCGGCTTTTTTGTCCGCGTCCGCCGCCGCTCTGCAGCTCTTTATATAAGATAAAGCGAGCATAATCGCCATAAAGACGCAGAATATATCGAGTACGAGCAGTATGACCGCCACTGCGGACGAGGCTGACTGCGGAAGCATCAGATGCATATCCCAGCCGTCTTTATCGGGCGCCGCGGCGGTTTTTGACAAAGCTATGCACAAAAGCACGCCGGATGCCGTAACAAACGATGCGGCAAGCGATAGCAAAGCGGTGTAAAGCACGGTCTTTTTCATTCTTCCCCCTCGCCTCCGCTTTTTCTGTTTCTGAATTCCCTTTTTCTTATGCGTCTCTTCGCCTTTGCCCACTGATCTTTATAATAATCGTCAAGCGCCTTATGCTCGCGCTCGAGTCGTATGAACTCCTCTCTGTCGCCTATCTCGCCGCCCTCTCCGTTCATCAAAGCGTAGGAGCGGAGTCTGGCGCGCAGCAGATCGTTTTCACGGTCATATTCCGCTTTTTTCGCCTCAAATTCGGCTTTCGCCGCAAAAACCGCGCTGTTCGCCTTTTCAAGATAAAGTTTTTCCGTCTTTATCGCGTTTTCCCTTATCCTCTGATCGGACTCCTCCGCCGCCTTTTTCATCTTATCCGATATCATATCGAATTCCGCGGATAAGCGGATTATCTCTCTTCTCTGTTCCCTGTTCTTTTTCCGGAGATCCGACACTTCGATGCCGACAGCCTCGTAACCCGAGGTCAGTCCGGCGTTGCTTTTTTCAAGCAGCTCTATGTATTCCTCTTTCGTCTTTTTGCCCGCCATACACGATTCGCGCGCCGCATCAACGTCAAGCTTCAGTCTGCGCAGTTCCTCGCCGCGTTTTTCCGCCTCGTCCTCGTCGTATGCGCTCTCGCTGTCGTCCCAGCCGTCGAACGCGCCCTGATACAGCAGAAAATACTGTAAGGCGGCGATATCACAGAGCGCCTCCGACAGCCGCCCGGGGATTTTTCTCTCGCTTTTCGCGTCGTTCTTTACGGTATAGCCTTCTCCCGTATATGAAGATAAGAACGTGTAAAGCTCGTATACCGCCGCAAAATGGACGTTGTTTTTTATTATGTTGGTCCGGACTACCGGCGGATGCAGCTTCGGCGCGGACGATACGCTTTTCATAAGCGGCGAGGACAGATAGCCGGATACGGCGTTCATTATCCCGCGTATCTTCGCCATTGTCTGCTGATGGAGCAGATCTGACGCGCTGTCCGTGTCGTTTGACGTCTCGGACATTTCAAGCTTATACGATATGCTTCTGTTTTCCTTTCTGCTGTTTCTGTTAATGCGCAGGGAAACGCCCGCCTCGCTTGCGATACGCGCCATTTTTTCGTATCTTACGGAGATGAACGAATGCATATACGACAAAGCCATATACAAAAATCTGTTTTCATATACGGCGTATTCCTCGTCGTTTTCCGTTATGTAGATCTCCTCGGGCTCCGGCATCCCGTCGTCCTTTATGCTTTTTATCAGATTGCTGTGACGCGCAAGATGCGTGACAGAGTCCTTTGACGGACGCTTTGCACGGTCTATCCTCACAACCTCGCCGTCCTTTTTCAAAAGGCTCCTGCACTGCTCTATCGCTTCCCTTATGTGAGGAAGCGCCTCTTCGCACTTCGTAAGCCAGCTTTGGTCCACCGTAACGGTCTTACGCGCGCCCGAAATGTATTCGTCCTCTCCGTCAAAAGAAAACGCGGATGAGAGCGACGGCCTTGTCGGGTCGTCCTCCGTTATTTTGCTTATCTCCTTGAGCACGCCGTACCGGCGCGCGCGCCTTTTGATCTCGCTGTTCATCCCGTCACCTTAGATCTTAACGTATTTTTTCATGTACGAAACGCACGACGGAAGCGCTCCCTCTCCGAATATACGCTCTATCGCCGATATCAGCCCCTCAGCCTCCGCGGCTACGTAAACGGGGTTCTGCGCCTCAAGCTTACGGAGCACCTTTCGGGACATTATCAGATCGACGGCTTCCGCCTCCGTGCCTCCGCAGGCGCGGTAAACGGGTATGAATTTTTCCGTCTGTCTCATTATTCTGTTGCCGAACGTTATCTGCAGATGACCCGATATGTACGCGTCAAGCTGCTCTATCCTCTGCCTCGTCTCCTCGGTCATAGCGAACTCCTTCGACGCGCGTTCAAAAAGCGAATACAGATACGGCGCGGATATCGGGACAGGCTCCGTGTCAGGGGCGTTGTACGGCTGAGCTCTGCTCTGCAGCTCTATGACCATGGCTCTGTCATAGACCTTGTCGGATATGGAAAGAGTCGAATCGTCGTTGTTCGCCGTGCCGATGAACCACATATTGTCCGGTACCGTCAGTTTACCGTCCGTGAGAAGCTTCGGGTCGCTCTGCCGTTTGTCCGAGACGACCTCTATTTTACGCGAGGCGAGCTCCGGCAGCTCGAGCACTGACAGAAACTCCGCAAAATAATATTCAACGCGCGCTATGTTCATCTCGTCAAGCACGGTGATATAAACGTCGTTGTTGAGATTAGCCTCGTATAAGGAATACAAAAGCTCCGTTTCCGTAAAATTGCCCGTAAATTCATTGTAATATCCGAGCATATCCGTCCTGTCCTTCCACGACGGCTGAACGGGAACGATAGACGCCTCGCGCTGTACGAATTTGCCGAACGCGTAGCCGAGGGACGTTTTTCCCGTACCGGATATGCCCTGCATTATGATCAGCTTTGTGACGGAAAGCGACGCGACGAACGCGCGTATCACGGCAGTATCATAATAAAGTCCCATGCGTGAGGATGCGAAATCCCTGAACTTATCACAGATATCTGCAAGGCTTTCTTTGTCGTCGTATTTCTTTTCCTGTCTCTGTTCGTCGTCAAGCGCCGACAGACGGCTGAAACGGCGTTTTTCCTCTCTTTGCTTCTTTTCCTTTTCCTTAAGCTCCGTATCCTTTGCGTTTCTTATGATGAACAGAAGCATAAGGAGTATGAGCGCCGCAAGCAGGATGACGACGTACGCGAATATGGCGCGGTGCCCCGTCAATATCTGCCACAGCCCCGTCTTCTCCGCGCTCGCTTCAAGCGTTTTAAAAAACATTTCTGTCATATCACTCTCCGGTATATTATTCGTTGTTAAAATTATATCATAGAACACTGCGATTGTCAAGTGAGCCTCTATATATATAGACGCTTTTGCACCGTTTTAAGTTTCATAAAATTATTTAACTTATTGTAAAAATATATTTTTATGATATCTGCCTTGACTTTACGGCTTTTTGCGATATAATGAAATAAAAAACGGAGGTATTACCGTGGCAATCGATTTTATGTTTTTAGGCACCTGCGCCGCCGATTTCTCGCCGCGCCTTTCGGGCGACTGTAAGGACAGATTCGACCTTGACGCGCGCCGCGCCTCGTGCGCGCTGATAAACGGCAGATACCTGATCGACTGCGGCCCGCACTGTCCGGATTCCCTGCGTATAGCCGGGACAGACACTGAAAAAATCACCGATATTTTCATAACTCACACGCATTCCGACCATTTTGTAAAGGAAAGCGTCGAATACGTTTCAAAAGACCACGCGGTAAGGCTTTGGGTGCGCGAGGACGCGAAGGTCCCGGAGATGAAGAACGTTACCGTCGTTTATATGAAAAACTACGAAAAATACGACGTTGACGGATATCTTTGCGTCACGGGCCTTCCCGCGAACCACGACGAAAACGCATTTCCCCGTCATCTTCTGATCGAAGCGGAGGGAAAAAAGATATTTTACGGTATGGACGGCGGCTGGCTGCTCAACAAAACGTACGCGCATTTATGGCGTACGGCGCTCGACCTGTGCGTGCTTGACGGAACGTGCGGCGACTACGAGGGCGATTACAGGATGGGCGAGCATAACAGCATACCGATGATACGCCTGATGCTCGCGTCCTTCCGCACCGTCGGCATAATCGACGGTCATTCGCTCGTTTACATATCGCATTTGGCGCCGTCGCTTCATAAGCCGCACGAACAGACCGCAAAGATATGCAGTAAGGATAACATACGCGTCGCGTACGACGGAGAGCTGATCACGTTATGATCTGAACGTCCCGTAAGCCGGGACAAATCGCGCCGATTAACAACAAATTGTAAAAAATACCTCTACTTTCACAATATTTTGCAAAAAGACTTGAAAAAAGCAAAGCGTTGTGATATAATTGAAAATCGGATAAAACAATATGGGATGGTTTTGAATTATGTCTATTTTTGAACAGGTAGAATCCGAAGTAAGATCGTACTGCCGCGCGTTCCCCGTCGTATTCGACAGATCGAGCGGATGCTTTATGTATGACGAGAACGGTAATGAATATCTTGATTTCTTTGCGGGAGCGGGCGCTCTGAACTACGGTCACAACAACCCGTACATAATCGGAAAGGTCAAAGAATACATAGAGCGCGGCGGCATACTCCACGCGCTCGATATGAGCACGGTCGCAAAGCGCGATTTTCTCACTAAATTTGAGGAAAAGATACTCAAACCGAGAGGACTTGACTACAAAGTCATGTTTCCCGCGCCGACCGGTACGAACGCGATAGAATCCGCGTTCAAGCTGGCGAGAAAGGTCAAGGGCAGACAGACGATATTCGCGTTCCAGGGCGCGTTTCACGGTATGTCGCTCGGCGCGCTTGCCGCCACGAGCCACGCGTATCCGAGAGCCGCCTCCGGCACGCCTCTTCTCGGCATCACGTTCATGCCGTATCCCTACGGCTTCAACAAGAGCTTCGATACCATAGGATATATACAGAACGTTATAGAGGACGACCACAGCGGCTCCGAGGTCCCGGCGGCGATAGTCGTTGAGACCGTACAGGCGGAGGGCGGCATAATCCCCGTCGAGGTCGAATGGCTCCGCCGTCTG
The DNA here is from genome assembly GCA_902782785.1 of uncultured Ruminococcus sp. Taxonomy (GTDB): domain Bacteria; phylum Bacillota; class Clostridia; order Oscillospirales; family CAG-272; genus UBA1248. Next base: position 10,686 of record CACZOH010000126.1, read on the forward strand.
CGCGCGCTCTGCGACAAGCACGGTATACTTCTGATCGTCGACGATATACAGATAGGCTGCGGCAGAACGGGAGAATTCTTCTCGTTTGAAAAGGCGGGCATAGTTCCCGATATGGTTACGCTTTCCAAATCGATCGGCGGCGTAGGTCTGCCGATGTCCCTGCTCCTTATGAAGCCGGAGCTCGATATATGGGGTCCCGCGGAGCATAACGGCACGTTCCGCGGCAATCAGCTCGCGTTCGTCGCGGCGGAGGCGGCGATAGACGTGTTTGAAAAGGAAGATATACCGGGTCACGTAAAGGACGTTGAAAAATTCCTTGTCGGATACATAGAAGAAAACATTTTACCGATAGACAGCCGCATAGAATACAGAGGGCGCGGACTTATATACGGTATAGACTTCACCGCTCTCGATCCGTCGGGCGCGCTCGCGGGCAAAATCTCAAGAAAATGCTTTGAAAAAGGACTTATAATAGAGCGCTCCGGCAGAAACGACACGGTGCTGAAAATCCTGCCGCCGCTCGTAATAACGAAAGACGAGATCAAACGCGGACTTGATATCATCGCCGCATCGGCGAAAGAAATCCTTAAAGACGGGGTGTGAATATGAAAAAATGCATCAAATGCGGCGCGGAGCTTGACGACGGCGCGGCGGTATGCCGTGTCTGCGGCGAGACGCAGAAAAACAAAGCGGAGATCGCAGATGGCGACAGAGCGCTCCTTGACAGGATGATGAAATTCCTGCGCTTCGAGCATTTCGCGTGGAAGCTGAAGGGCATTTTATGCCTTGTCTGCACGATAATCATGATCGCGGGCGGCCTGATAATAATGCTCTGCGGGACCGGTATAGGTGTGATGAGCCTGGTAAGAGCTGCCGGGGCGCCTGAACAGCAACAGCAGCAGAGCGGCAGAATGGAGATCGACCCGTCCTCCGGCTTCAGCTTTGAGATAGACAAGGACGGACAGATCCTCATAAACAACGCTCCGTTACAGAGAGGCGAGCCGCAAAACGCGGATCCGTACAGCGTATTTCTGACATTCGGCGTGCTCTTTATAATATATTCGATATATTTCATAACAATGGGACTTATCGTTTATCTGCCGCACGCGATAATAAACCTTAAATTGCTGAAAAAAGTCGAATATTACGAAAACACGCTTTACTCCGACGTATCCATAGCACGCAAACGCTGCACCTCCGGCGGTATGATAGTGTTCGCCGCGATATTCAACAGAATGGCGCTTATATTCATAATAATCAATTTCGTAAAAACAAGAAAAAACGCCGCGGCGTTTGACAGGATAGAGGCGGCGCAAAAGGGAGAGATTAAATGAACTGCGAAGAGATAAAGACGGAAGAGCAGGACAAAAAAATCCTTGACACTTTCAAAAGGTTTTTGGGACTCGAGCATTTCGGCTGGAAATTCGGTGCTGTCATGTTTGCTGTCAGCTCGTTTCTTTTGATTTTGTCCGGCGTTATAATGATCATAAGCGGCGCGGTTTTGCTCAGACCCTCAGCTGACAATGAAATGCTGTCGCGTTACCCCTTCATCTTGATGGGCGTTCTGTATATATGTTTAGCCCTGGTCGAGCTTATTCCCCTGACCGTCATCAGCTTTATAATGCTGAAGAAAAACGAATACTGCCAGAGCACGGTTTACACCGATCTTTCGATCGCACGCAAGCGCGCGACGTCGGTCGGCATGATAGTATTCTGCTTCCTATTCAACAATATTGCGGCGATATTTTACCTTATAAACTTCATCAAAACAAAAAACAACGCCGCGGCGTTTGACAGGATAGAGGCGGCGCAAAAAGGAGGAAATATATGAATTACACTGATATGGAAACGGAAGAAAAAGACAGGCAAGCGCTCGGTACGTTCAAAAAGCTTCTCGGACTTGAGCATTTCGGCTGGAAATTCGGCGCTATTATGGTGCTTATCTGCTCGGTAATCTTCATCATCGTCTCGATCGTTAGTATAGTGCTGGGCGCTTCCGTGCCCCAGGGACAGACCTCCGTTGACTTGGTCGGCGTCGGCGGTATCGTCGTGGGCGTGGTTTACCTTTGTGTAAGCCTGACAGCGCTTCTTCCGGTGGCGATAATCTGCTTTATTATGATAAAGAAGGTCGAATATTATCAGAGCACGATAGACACGGATATCAATATCGCTCGCAAGCGCTGCACCTCCGTCGGAATGATGATATTCTGCATAATCTTCAATAACATAGCGGCGATATTTTTCATAATCAACTTTGTAAAAACGAAAGCC